>JACZWF010000090.1 GCA_022572285.1 Nitrososphaerota archaeon
ACTGGTAAGGAATCCCAAAATCTCCAAAAGGGACATCTATGGCTTCTAAGGATTCGATTATCTCTCCGTTCCTAGAGATTGTGACAGAGGCTTGGGCGTTAGATATGTCCATATTGTCAGATGCATTCTGTATGCTAAAAGCTAAGAATATCTCTTCCCCAGTATACGCAAAGGATGGGTCGGTGAGGAACTGGAACCTGTAACCCCGATCTTCCTGTGTGAGAGCTCCAATTAAGTGGGCCTCAGAGATTGGAAGCGGAGATAATAGCCCTAACGTGAATGCGAGGAAGAGAAAGCTCCGAACTCTCATGTCTTACACTCCAGATCCCGAACGATTAACGAAATTGTCCAGGGGTTTTGAATTCTTGAATTTAGGTGACCCTTCTGGTGGGGGATAAGAAGTCAGTTTAGTCTCCTTTCTTTTCCTGTTCGCTGATTTTCTGTATGAACTGCATGCACCTGTCCATCATTCCGACCTTCTCCTCTTTGTCCATCCTTCCGACCGTGAGAGAGAGAGTGCTGTTGGCTATTACAGATCTTGCAAGCCGAACTGATAGTTCCTTCCGTCAATCTGGCAGAAAAAGTCAATGTTCCGAGCATAAAAGTTCCAGCAAGCAAGTTCACAAGCCACCCGTACTGAAATTGGAAAGTCACCAACGCAGCAGTAGGGATAGCGGTTCCGGCTATGAGGGTCAAAAGAGGGACAGTGCAGCCGCATCCCGATGTAGCGAGTAACGGTATTACACTCAGAACTCCGCCGAAGCTGGCAGTTCCCGATAATCTTAATCGGTTCTTGAATCGATATGTCATCACCATAGTATTAAGAGCCATAAGGGTTGATAATCCGATTACTGAAATTGTTGGACCGAAATATAACACAGCCTCAAAGTTACCTGAGGGGAACCAGATGAGCGAGGGGTTTGTCCAACTCGGCAGACCGCGAAAGCCCACAGCTAGATAGGGAATGGAGAGGCCTGCGTTCTCCATTAGAGGTGCTACGCTACTAGAATAGAATAGAAACATCCCTGTACCGAACGCAAAGGCAATTGAATAGATTAGACCCACTATGATTGCTAATAGGAAATAAGTACGTCTTCCTAAGAGGGAGCGGATCAAATGGAATGTATGGTAGCCCAAAATTTCTCTGCTCACCGAAGGCGATCATCAATACAGCAACTGACTATTCCACACAACAGCTAATCTTGGAGACATCTCTATAGTAGGAGATTGCAGCATACTTCACCGCCTCAGACATGGTAGGAAATACATGAACCGTATCAATAATGTCATCAACTGTGAGTTTGAACTTGATGGCGAACACCGCCTCGTGTATTATGTCAGCGGCACCATCAGCGAGTATATGGCATCCCACTACCCTCTTAGACTTGGCCTCTGCAACCAGTTTGATGACTCCCCTTGTCTTTCCGATGGCGACTGCTTTGGGGAGTAGTGATAGCGGTACGATCCCACACTGACACTTTATCCCACCCTGGGAGGCCTGAGCGTCTGTCAGACCGACACTCGCAACCTGAGGGGAGGTAAATACTGCTCGAGGAATGGTATTGAAATCGATTATCTTCCCCGCTCCCACAAGGGCGTTCATTGCAGCTATCGAACCCTCCTTTGCAGCCGCAGTCTCCAGCATCGGCTCGCCTATCACATCTCCAGCCGCCCAGATTTTTGGGATAGATGTCCTCATCTGATCGTCAACTGATACCGCGCCGTCTTTCTTCAATTTTACCCCTATCTCCTCCAGTGCTAGAGCTCTCGTATTTGGGGTTCTACCTGTTGCAAGAAGAAGAACGTCCGCCTCAAAATGCTTACTGTTATCGCCGATCTTCGCATCTACGATTTTCTTCTCTCCCTTCTGTCTGGCTTGGGTTATCTCAGCACCGGTATGAATCTTAATACCTTCGTCCTCCAGGTATGATCTTAGACCTTCAGAGATCTCCGGCTCCCCTTTAGGGAGTATCCTCTCACTCCTCTGTAGTAGAGTAACATCTGCTCCGTAGTGCGCATACATCTGAGCGAATTCGAGGCCTAGCGCCCTTCCTCCGATAACCAACAGAGACTTCGGACGCCTCTTTAGGTCCAGCATCTCGACATTCGTTAGGTAGTCGACTTTGTCGATGCCTTGAATTGGGGGAACCTTTGGAGACGAACCGGTAGCAATTAGGAAATGTCTACCAGTTATTCTCTGACCATTCACTTTTACCTCATTTGGTGAAACGAATTTGGCCCTCCCTTGGATGAAGGTAGTATTCTCAAGTCCGTCCAGAACATCAGAATATTTCTTCGTCCTCTGGTCCAAGACGAGATCATCCTTTGCCTTGACAACGGAACTGAGTCTGAATGGACCCCGAGTCAGCTTGAATCCTTCGTGGCCGTGATCTCCGTAGAAGTAAACTTCACCCATGTGCAACATATTCTTACTAGGTAAACATCCGGTGTTAACACAGGTTCCCCCAATGGTTCCTCGCTCAATCATTGCAACCTTCTGCCCAAAATCAGAAGCCTTAATCGCCCCGGCGAAGGCAGCTGTACCTCCTCCAATTATTACCAAGTCGTAGGTCTCATTATTCATGGTCTAGGTCAGGGTTGACCGTAGATCATATATACATTAGTGAAAATACCCAAATCTAGAGCCGGGCTTCGTCCCAACCGTACCTCCCAGTTTACTGAATACACACACAAGTACATTGTGACGAGATTAAAGAGAATAAGCCGATTCAGAACAGACCGTTCCGAGTAATATCGACGGTGTTTGCTCGAGACTGGTTACAAGTTGTTGCCTCAATTGTCGCTTCAATGCTAACGCGCGCGGGCGTACTAGTATGCTGCAGATGGAGGTATCTTCCTTGTTAGAATTGTATTGATTTCATATTTCCCGGACCTGAAATGCCGGTCCCACTTGTGGCGTGCGCTAGGCCTGAATCGCAATCTATTTTAGTTGGATCGGTCACGTGAGGTAAGATCCACATGGAACATCATGTCCAGGGTGAGGATGTTCCTACTCTAAAGTCCCACGCCGAACATGAGGGTCATGATATGGGGAAGGCGCCGAGGCACGATGTTCCTACTCCCGCCGGCGAACGTGAGGGTCATGATATGGGGAAAGCTCCGATGGAGGATCATCATGCGAGCGCGCGCGCTCATGCTTCAGCTGGGTCAGGATCTTCGGAACAGCATCGGCAATTCCCGCATGGACAAGCTTCGACATCTGCGACCCTGTGACAGCGGAGAAAGGAAGGGATCCAGGAATATGCTTAGCCTGATATTGCCAATCATCCAGAGCCATAATTAGCTTGAACTCGCTTCCCCCTTCCAACTTCTCCTATCAGCTCTCCACGAGAAATCAGTTTCATCCATATCATAAACGAGCGGAGATGAACATAAGCCCTATCTCCCCGAGATTGATTCTTGAAGGCCAGGAGGCCGAGCTGGGATAACCAAGATTTCTACGTTCCAATGCTTGGATATGAAACCGATAGGGAGGGGAATAAAGAACCGGTCTCCTCTGCAGCTGTTCCAGTCCATCTTTTTTCCAATATGGAGAAGTTATGTAATCATGATATTAGATGCAGTCGAAGTGTAGTGTCTCTGTACGCGTCGTCTCCCTTGGCCGGACTAAAAACCAGCTGGTATGAAACCGTTCGTTAACCGAACGGCTTTCTGCCTTGGAGGTTAGCCCCGCTCGATGTCACAAATCTTGACCTACAGTTCCCAGTGGGACCACAGGAGGAAAGCTGTTTAGTCAAGCATGCATTATCATATCATATTTAGATATATGTTCTTTCTCCTCCACAGAACGTATATCAAGGGCAAGACAAAGTTATGAGAACGGAACCCACGTCAGATCTAGCAGAGACTCATTTGGGCATCTACATCTCTTTTAGGAGACGGGGGAAAGGCAAAGCCAGACGCGATTCGTATGCTAACTTTTATGACGTGTCTTTGAGTGATGAAGAGATAGTGCAGATAAAAAGATCTGGCAGTAACGAAAATGCTATTAGTATTCTGGATGAGATAGTCAGAAAACGTGGGAGTAACAAGAAATTTGTGCTGCCTTCAGAAACTCTCAAGTTCGGTGATTATGATATGCTGGGAGTCCATCAATTTTCAGGAAAACATTTGTATGCCCTTGGATCAATAGGTTTTTACAAACCACGACAAGATCGATAATCGGAAATGTCTTGTCATTTATGGGAGTAGCGCGCGCTATAAGGGATAATAAGGTGCAAGGGATAGTGGACTAGAATGAAACCTGTCGCTGTCATTGCAATTATAGGGGTTGTAGCCCTCATTGGTGTGGGCGCATTCCTATTTCTGTCATCTGGCCCTCAACAAGAACCAACCACACCACCTCCTCCACAAGAACCAGTTCCAATAGAACGAGATCGTGCTGCGGAGCTCAGAGAGGCAGGAGGTCCGGTGGATGATACTACCGAGATTGACGACCCCCCGCACTGGGTCATAAGTGGTAGATGGACTCTTAGTTGTGGGGCATCTGCTTGCTCAGAAGCTAGCCTCAATGATATTGTATTTGAGATGACACATGATATGATGAGACCGGATGGTGCAGCTGCGCATTCGCACACTTATAGCGATTTCAGAGCAACAAGTGTGACCGTATCTGGTGACACCCTCATAATAGAAGGCACAGTCACGGCCTCTGGTCCGGTAGGAACTACTCCAATAACAATAAGGCTGAATCTCGAAAGTGGTCTGAATGTCGAAAGTGGTGAATTCTCCTTCGAGTTGCCAGGTAATGCGCACCTTCAGGGAGAGGTCAAGGGCGTAATAGCCTAGCGCGCGCGCAACCTCATTTCTAGATCAAGATCGTCAAAGCGCGAGTTATGATCATCTGCGCTACCAATCTACTGTCTGCGCCTTACAAATAACACAATCAAGCCACCTACTACGGCCACTCCAATGACTCCCAGGACTAAGCTGATGGGCATCAATCCCTCCGACGCTGGTTCCTCTACGACTTCAGGAGGGGGCAGTGGCTCGGCTATAGGGCGCGCGAGCTCCTCGTAAATCGCTGGAATCTCCCTGCCAAATCTTTGGATCATTATCCTCTTCGCCGCCTCTATATCCTCTGGATCCAGTTTCTCGAACCCGATAAATATGGCATTCCTTGTTATATCAGGCCCTACGACGGACACGTCGTAGCCGGCCGCAGAAAGCTCCTCCATCAGGGTTTCCGCGAAACCAACAAGCTCCTGCTCCGTGTAGACCACATCGACGAATACGACTCTGAGTCTAATGGAAGAGGGCTCGGGGGGAGCATCGGGGAGGCTGAGAAACAGGTCCGGGGGTTCGAAAAGAAACTCTCCTCCCTCGGGGATTCCCATGATCTGAAGTATCAGGCTCTTCTGTCCTTCCGTTGGGCTTACAAGAGCGATGTAAAGAGTGCTATGGCGTTCCAACCGATCCATGGTCTTGTTCTCGAAAGCGAACCAGGAACCGCCAAACCTTATGTCTTGGGACTCGAGGCCTGGCTTGGCACTCTCCAGACTAGACCTTTTCGGATCCCATACAGTTGCCGTGATATGTGTTGCCAACTGGTCCCTATACGTATTAGGGACGTCCAAGTAAGGCCTTTGCTCTTCTTGGGCGTATGCCAGATAAAACCCTCCAACTAGTACTACAGGCATGGCCAACATCACAGTAAATATCGCCGTATTCATAGCATCATTCACCACTACCCCTATGCACAGAATAAATCGGAAGTCCCCAGATTGCTAGTCCGACGATGCCGGCTGCTATAACTTCAACGCCTATAGCTATTAATGCCAGAACCAAGCTCCGAGTGAGAACCATGATTTTTCCTACCTCTACCTTAACTCCTAGAGATAATAATAGTATGGTGTAGAACAGTCGTTCCAGGACAAATAACACTTCTATCTGTCAACTCATTTGGCATGTGAAGACTATGATTTCGACATAAATCAATCAATCAGACGTTCTTTCTGCGGAGAGTGCGGTCAGGGGATTGATGGAGCTTGTATAGCGCGCGCACTATTGCCAGATTGCTTCGTCCTTGCCAGAAAAAGAATTCAAATGCAGTCAGAATCTTAGGCAGGGGTTCAGATGCGTTTGGTATGATGCATGTTCTGATTGACCAGGTCAATAGCTTCATGTAACACAAAGATAGTTCGGTGACCGAATCGACAGCCCAGATATGCTTGCACTTGACGTAACTGGCTCATAAGAAGCATGTCAGCCACAAAAAGTACTATAAAACTACCCAGCGCGCGCGCTAGCCCATGAGTAATGAAAAGGAAAATACCTAGGCGAGCCATCTAAAGATGTCCCAACGCGGTTCTTCGAGCTAGTCTCCGATTCTGGACGCTCTCTCTTTCTCATGGCAATGCCACCGTGGCGAAGTGTACTTTCCGAATGTCAAGACGATAGGTGTCCGTCATCACCCGCGTGAGTGGCTAATTTGATTACTACCATACTCCTTGGGCCAGTCCGAGGAGGTTATAACCTGGGCTCCAGTGGTGTCTGGGAATAATGGTCACCCTACTAGAGCAAGTAGCTTTGTCCGCTACTATTGCG
>JACZWF010000091.1 GCA_022572285.1 Nitrososphaerota archaeon
ATGACGGTGAGTTCATCATGGAACGCACACCGACAAAGAAGCAACTTGGCCTATTCTCCGCTACGGTGCCACAGCGGATAGTCGAGATGTCAAAGAAATACATGCATGACCCGAAGAAAATTCTCATAGACTCTGATGAACCCTCGGTTGATACGTTAAACCAAGACTATACCTGTGTAGCGCGAGAAGGTAAACTATCCCTCGTACTGGAACTACTAACTAAGGACAAACCTAGGAGTTCAATGATATTCTGCAAGACAAAACGTGAAACACACAAACTTGCCCGGGAACTTGTTCGACGCAACATGAACGCTGTCGCACTCCACGGAGATTTGAGCCAACGACAAAGGGATCATTCCATGAATCTTTTTAGATCAAGTCGAGTAGATATTTTAGTCGCAACTGATGTTGCCAGTAGGGGAATAGACATTCGTCAGGTGGATTGTGTAATTAACTATGAGGTTCCACATGAGCCTCTAATATATTTCCACCGTGTGGGACGCACTGCTAGGGCCGGAGACGCAGGGAAGTCCTATACCCTAGTTTCATCGATGGAGCAGGGCGATTTCAGCAGAATTCGGAATCTCACAAAAGCAAAAATAGCCCCGCTTAGAACTGATGATGAGCAGAAGATTCATGCCTCGTCTTCTCGGCGCCAAGAAATTAAGAACTTTCCGAGATCAAGAACATCACGCTATTCTAGAAATAGGGGTGGGAGAAAAGGAGGAGGATCTAGGAGGTCATTTCGATGAGATGTAATAACTGTAACGCGATAGCTAAGGTTGAATGTTGTGAGTGCCACGTCCACGTTTGCAGACTCCATCACACAATGATGTTTGACGAAAAGACTAGATCGTTTTCTGAGCTTTGCGGTTCGTGTTATGCGCAGAAGAGGGCTGTATATTGGGTAAAAGAAAAGTACTGAATGAAGCAAATCTGAGTGAGCTCGTGCTCCCTGAGGAGGCCCAGCTTCTCGGAAGAGTCCGTAAGCTAAGTGGTGGGGACAGGGTAATAGTGCAATGTACGGATGGTGAAACCAGGCTCTGTAGGATTAGGGGTAAGATGAAGAGAAGGATGTGGATCCGAGAGAATGATGTTGTCTTGATTTCACCGTGGGATTTCAATACCAAAAGAGCAGATATTGTCTGGCGTTACATCAGAGCTCATGTCGAATGGCTCGTTACAAACGACTATCTCCCAGATGCATTGAAAGCATAACGCTTCTACGCGTGATTCATACACCCTTGCGCGCGCGCGCAATAGCGACTTGATGAGTGTGTCAGGTAGCTTAGATTCTCCGACGTCGGATAGACCCTCGCTTTCGGGAGGGTTTGGAGGAAACCAGTCTCTTTAGTCGATCTGACAACCTGTCGTACACACTTGGGAGGTCCCACCCTGATCCCGTGTATGACCGAATCCTCCGTGGAGTGACTAGTTTTATCTTCACCTCATATCTTCGCCTCCCTCCAGTATCTTTTGTTTTGATTATAGCGACAGCCTCTTGGAGATTCGGGAAGACTCGATTCACCTTTCGTACTACCTCTTGGAATTTCCGCTTGGATAGTTCCGCCTCGAGTGGATCATCAGGAAGTCCAATTATGTTTACTCGAATATCTTCAATCTCCTCCGCGTCCGCTACTAGCTTGATGATATCACGAAACGCGATTATCCCCCGTAGCTCTCCGGCAACTATTACTAGCGAATATGTAGAGTCTGAATTGATGATATCATTTACGATTCGAGAGAGAGGATGATCGATGGCAGACTTGACCGTATGTCTATTCAGAAGTCTGTCAGATGGATAGTCAAATCTCCGCACACTTTCTGCGCCAAGGGCGCCACCTCGTCTGGAACCCCATCTCCCCCCAGCTTTCACGCTGCTAGATGGGAGCAAAGCATTTACCAAGTGGCTCGATGTCAGAATTCCATAGACTTTCCTATCTTCCAAGACAGGAAGATGGTCGATCCTTCTCCTTTGCATCAATCTCCTCGCGGTCGTTGCGAGTGTATCCCGGCTGATTGTAACGGGATCTTTAGTCATCAAGCTTTGGGCTTTCAGTTTAGATGCCTGAATCGACTTAGCCACTCTCTCCATGACTGAGGCTGCGTTGACCTGGCCGATCACCTTATCATCTTGGACTATCGGAAAAGACCTCAACCTGTATTCGGCCATCAGTTTTACTGCTGTTCCTAAAGTTGTTACGGGGGTTATCCTAGGAAGATGTTTAATGATCGACGAAGACTTTCTGGTGTTTATGTTTCTTACCGAAAGCAAGTCCCTAGTGGTAATTACGCCCACCCTTTTTCGTTCTTCAATAAACACTTCATACGAATTCCTGGCACGAAGCAGTCCTATAATTTCGGAAATGGTTGAGTTTGGATGTGACAAGACAGGTTCTTTCATGAACTCACTTACCTGCGATTTTCTCAGATCAGAAAGTGTAATATTACTACTCGTTACTCATCACCCTCCTACCTAATCTACGGGCAACTCTCAGTACTTGGGTATATCTCTTCTCCACTTGCCAACTACTGGCCCAAAATCTGGTTCACAGATATTCCAGGCCAGTCTTCAGATTCTCCAATAAGTTCTTCCAATGTTGTGTCCATCTAACTCCACCTCAACCAGCCTAATAGCCGATCAATATGGACTTGATCCCCTGGAGATCAGAGATACTCTGGCTAGACAAGGTTGATTAGCCATTTTTGGCTGACGTACAATCGCCGAAGTGATTTGATGGTCTCATCATTACTTAATTACGAGCAAATTATTGAGAAGAATAGTGAATGAACGCTCTAGATATTATAAAATACTCGTTCTCAGCCATCAATGAAAAGAGGCTACGATCATCTCTAACAATCCTAATGGTAGCGATAGGAATCGCGTTAATAACATCACTCAATGGATTAAGTGGTGGATTCAACGGCTTTCTTTCGAGCCAGTTCAATACCCTTGCACCAAATGTCCTGACAGTTACACCGGTTAATCCACTGCAAGGGTTCGGTCCTCCGGATGGTGGAGGCGGTGGGGGAGGTTTTGGAGCAGACGAGCCTCCGAAGATTACTTTGACTAGATTTGTTGTAGATTCAATCAGGCCAATAGAAGGTGTTCAGGATGTAATTCCCAGCTTTAGGGGCGGCGTACAAATAATATCCAGAGGGAAAGTACAGCCGACCCAGATGTTGGGCATGGATACTACCAAATTACCCCTGATTATTCCAACCCTTGAATTGGAGGCAGGAGAGCTGATTTCTCCCAATGATCCGACGGGAGTAGGTCTAGGGTTTAATATCGCACACCCACCCGGCGAGGATGCTCCATTCGCGAGGGTAGGGGATCTAATCAGAGCTGAATATCAACGGTTCGATGACCTAAAGCAGGAGTTCGTAACCGATCGGAAGAGTTTCATTGTCAGGGGCATCTTGGCAGAAACTGGGAACCCTCAATACGACAACGCAATTGTGGTCTCTCTCTCGATTTCAGATTCATTCCTGAAGAAATCCTCGAAGTTTGATAGCATACTTGTAATTACTACTGATGCTGATTTTAATGAGTCTGTGGAAGAACAGATCAGGAGCATCTACGGAGAAGATATCGGGGTAGTATCCCCGGCTCTTCTTTTGGAAACTATAAACACCGTGTTGAGCGGCTTTAATGCTTTCTTCTCTGCAATAGGAGGAGTTTCGATTCTAGTCGGAGGAGTAGGAATAGTAACCACTCTCTATACGGCGGTTATGGAGAGAACCAGGGAAATTGGTACGTTGAAGGCAATCGGCGCAAAAAACAGAACAGTACTCTTTATGTTTCTCACAGAGTCATTTATCATAGGCGTGATTGGTAGCGCAACTGGGTTGATTGGTGGAGGGGTGTTGGCTTCATTTCTCCTGCCGATAATCGGGGGGTTGGGTGGAGGAGGAGGGAATGTTCCACAAATAACACCCATCTTCATACCGGAGACTATTGCGACAGTTTTTCTAGTAGGAGTACTCGTCAGTACCATCGCTGGTCTATATCCAGCTTGGCGCGCAGCTCGGCTACTGCCCATCGTGGCGCTCAGAAAAGAGTGACCTGGCCATACCATTTGAGAGCGAGCCCGGAGTCATCCACTCGCTTGGGGTGGGTGAGATTCCCTAATTGAGAAGGAATTTTTTGGGATTTCTGGATTCGGAAAATTACATCTTGAATAGCGATTTCTCAACATGCATCAAGTAGGTAAAACATTACATCTGCACAACTTTGAGACGCACACCACCTTAAGCGCGCCGTCGCGCTAACACGCGCCGTAGATTTGTCGCCGGTTATCGCCATGGTAGAATTGTACACAGAGAGTAGTTAACCACTGGTACTCCAGTAATAGGGGTAGTTTTAGGATAGGAGGGCCCAGCAATTTTGCCCTCGGTGTTAGGCGTTTCGGAGAACCGGTAGTGATTCAAAGAGATCTATATACTTCCTTGCGATTATTTCAGCCGAGTGTCCCTTGACAAACTCCTCTGCTGCTTCAATACATCGCCTGAATCTTGGTCTGACCTCGAAGACGTCGGTCAGCCTAGCTTTCAACTCCTCAGACCCCGAGTATCTGATTATTGCATCACCTAGATCGTCGAAGTAATTGGAGTCGCTTACAATCATCGGACATCCCGAGCCTAAAGTCAGGTACGCCGTGCTCGATATGACTATATCATTAGGCACAGATCTCTTCCACATGCAAAGCACGTCTGACGCATGAAGATACTCGTAGAGCTTCTCGACCGTAGCGGTTTCCCTGCGGACCACCACATCGAGCCCTTCCTTCGACGCTTTGAGAAGTCGTTGTATCCCGCGGTCGTTGCTGCTCACCACTAGGAGTGTTAGAGGAAAGTCTCTGCTGAGGTCAGAAAGGGGTGGAACAATCGGCAAGTAATCCTCAATCCTGAAGCCAAAGATCAGAACAATCTTCCTTTCCACCTCTAATCCGAGGTTCCTTCTAGCAGCGTCCTTGTTCCCCTTAGATTGCAGATGGCATGGGTGAGGAATCGTCTGAATTATGTTGGGGAACAAACTCTCAAAAAGATTGACGTATCTTTGGTCGAAGCAGATGACCGAATCCCAAGAGAAGCGATAGAAGTCTGGGTCGCTCGGCATTTTGCCTTCATGCACAATGAGTACAGTTTTGGCCTTCCTCTTTATCTGGGGGAAAACTCCAAGCAGTTCTCGCATCGGGAGTTTCTCAAGGGCCTCCACTACGAAGACGTCGAAGCCAATTCTAAGAATTGGATCTGGATCTAATTGTGACAGTGACGTCCAGCTGGGGATGTGGAAGTTTCTTGTCACAAATCGTTCGTCTTCACGAATAAGCACCTCATAAGGATATGAAACACCATCCACTTTCCACATATGTGGAAAGTCTGAGGCGTAGTTAGAGAATACTGTGATCCTATGCCCCATCTTGATCCACTCCCTTGCGACGAGTTCCGCATGTATTGATGGGCCTCCCGTTGTGTTCCAGAGTGTCATTAGCGCTATCTTCAGGGTGGTTCACCGCTAGAATGTGTCAACACGCGAAGTCTCCTTAGAATCCAATCGTACCTGCTATGTATATCATACTTCCCGATGGATACTAGCATCATACTCTTGGGAAGGTACTAAACACAACCCCTAGTGGCGAGCCCGGAGGGACTCGGAGCGTTATTGGTTCTGAGAATGGGTTCAAAACAATCTTCAGACAAGTCCGGCCATATCGGCAGTAGGCTCGGCGATACCCGAACCGAAAACGGTTCAAATCTGCCCGACAGTACCAACCTGGGCAGGACAAGATCAACTTGTGCCTCTTTTTATAGCAGCTATTAGCTAAAAGATGTAGTGTAAAGAACACTAGGAGGTTAAGAAAAACGAGTTACGGAAGCGGAAGCGGAAGCGGATACGGTCGCTCTCCCTCAGGTTTTAGGTCGCAAGAAGCCAAACCAGTCGAGGTAGGAAAGGAATACGATGTGGAGATAACTGAGACCAGCAAGAGGGGCGATGGGGTTGCCAAGATCGGCGGTTTTGTCATCTTTGTCTCTGGCTCCAAGAGTGGAGAGAAGGTTAGGATAAAGGTAACGAATGTAGGCCCACGGTTCGCAAACGCAGAAAAGCTAGAAGCGACGGTCACTAACGTACAAAAAGACACATCTGAAACTGAGAGTTAGTCTCGAATCAGATTCTTAGATAACTGATGGTCTAACGCCATCAGTTTAATTTTTTTGGAGTACGCCGGATTAGAAGCCCGCTCCAGATTCAGTCAGGAGGGACTCGGAGCGTTATTGGTTCTGTATATGGTTTCGAAATCTATTCAGGTAGGCCTTGGAGATAGTTAAGGTAACGCCGTGGTAATTCGAAGCCTTAAGCCTCCCTGATGCCAAGACTTTTTCGCTGCTCAGTATGATGGACTAGTACTCGTCCTAGTGC
>JACZWF010000092.1 GCA_022572285.1 Nitrososphaerota archaeon
CCTCTGCTTAGCAGACGCAGAGCCAGCGCGCTTTCTCCTACCTCAAACTCCATTCCCACGTACAAACCTTCAGTATTCTCACGAACAATTAGTAGGTCGATATCATCTCGAAGGGATGGTATGTGCGGAAGAGATTTCAACGGTCTAAGGTTTGCGAAGAGGTCCAGATCTCGTCTCAGCTTAACAATAACATCCAGAGCCGATTCGCCCACAGGGCCCTTAAGGAGTGCATCGGAGTCGAGGATTACTTCTAGGCTATCGGGTGGGAGAGCAGAGCCTTCTTTCGCTAATGTCATATCTCCGCCAGGAGCATCGTTAAGAATGAATTCGATCCGGAACCGTACCTTTATTGCGCTCAAGACCTGAAGCGCAGCATCCATGACCTCGGCGCCGATTCCATCACCCTTCATCAGGGCAATCTTATGAATCATTGGGAGGCCTTCCCCATTACGAATATTAAGTTCTCGTTTCTGGAAAAACACACTCAGGACGTAAGTCCTGCACTCGAAAGAATTCCATCTAGTACCCCTCTGCTATTATTATAGTTCCGTTCAATAAGTTTAAAATCTTCGAAGGCACGAATGAATTTGATTCCCAGATCAGTCGTGAGGTATATCTTACCGGTTTCATTCAAGCTAAGCATCTCTGACTTTAACAGCTTGGAGATATATTTTTTCACCTGGTCGTAGCTCAGGCTAGCATCATACATGATCTTAGTTTGGCGTGCCCCCTCTGCTGCTGATCCTAAGATTTCTTCTATGATCGCCTCATGGGTACGATTCCTACGTATGGCTACTTGCAACTAGTTTTCAGTCAGGTTTCGCGATAATAAAGATTATCAGACTAGATGAATACACAATCTGCGAGATCATTGCTTGTGTATCCTTACATCCTAGTCCCAAAAAAAGGTCAGATTAGCATGTTATCCTTTAACATCTCGATTTCTAAATATGATGATGCTCCTGTGCACCATTCCAATAACTCTACTAACATCTGATAGCTCCATTATCGTCCCATTAGACCGGTTGAAGTCTTGTTCTATCTGTCGCCCAATTCTATGTGCGTCGCCTAATGTTACTTCTTTCTCCTTGACCGTGTAGGCCGCCGATCTGCCAGAGGAGTCGAGGAGATGAAATGAAAGTTCCGTTCCCTCGGATTGAACCTCTAGTTCAAGGTTCGGATCCCTAATTACGAATTTTCTGGCTATTGGGGTCGAACGTGAAGTCCCCCTCTTTACAGAGTCATCCATCTACCGTTTCGACCTAGACGGAATGGCGAGTTTAACCTTATCGGGCAGCTTGCCATATCTCTCTGATTGATGCCAAGTTCGTTGCCCCATGAGAACATCCCAAAAAGTAAGGATTCTGACAAAGTCGATGAGATATCGATAGCCGAGGAATAGAGGAGAATACAGAATTAGCTTTGGGTCTTCCCGGTCCAGGGCAACACCAATAATTGACGTAAACAATTCTAAGAACATCGTTAAGGCAAATGCCAACAATATTCCCAACCAAAAGCCGAGTATCCCGAAGATAACGCCGACAATTAGGGCGGTAACTTCTATGACCGGGACGATCAGGGTGCTCAGGACCAAGTACGGAAATCCTACAAAGCTCATCGTACCATACCTCCACCAACCTTTTCTATGTTTGAAGATAGTTTGAAGAGTGCCACCATACCACCTACGTCGCTGCCTCACCCACTCCCTTATGGACTCGGGGGCTTCAGTATAGCTTACAGCTTCTTTGTCATATAATATCCGCTTTCGTGTTTTCAGGATTTTTAACGTCAAATCCATATCTTCAACTATGGTATCAGTGTCATAAGCGCCCGTAGCCCTTAACACATCCGTCCTAAATGCGCCAATAGCTCCCGGGACGACATATATAGTATTCAGGAGATCGAACGCCGAGCGCCTCAGGTTGATCTCCCTGATATATTCAAGAGACTGAAGTGCACTGAAAACACGTCCCCGATTTCCCACTTTGACATTTCCTGCTACGGCTACCACATTATTGTTCTCAAAATTCCGCACTAGCTTCCTAATCGAGTCTATCCTGATCGCACTATCTGAATCAACCATAACAATTATCTCTCCATTTGCATATGCAAGACCATAGTTGAGGGCGGAAGCTTTTCCTCCGCGAGGGCGCCTGAGAAGGACTAGATTCTTCCGCAAGTAGCCAGATACGATATCGGCTGTGTGATCAGTGCTTCCATCATCTACTACAATGATCTCCTTGTCTTTGTAGTCTGTTTCTAAAAGTGAGTCTAAAGCGGTCGCAATCACCTTTTCTTCATTATGTGCTGGTATGATAATGGAAACTAACGGCTCGTACGGAACAAGTCTTGAGAATTCTCGTCTCGAGGTGGCAGAATGGTGTAAAAGTGAAAGAATAACATAGGGTATCTCACTGAGAAAGATCAGAACCGAAAAAAGTACAAAGAAATAAAATAGCGCACTGGAAGATCTGATAACTGAGTTTAGGTAGAGAGCTGTCCGGAAGATCGGATTCTCAACGGCTGAACCTACTATTTGGGTGTCTGGCAGAATTGGACCCGAGATCCTGAAGAATGGATCTAAAAGATAATACGCACCGTAGAAGAAAATACCCGTCAAAATATAAGAAAAGAGTAGAGTAGAATAAATGATCTTCGAGGACATCTCAGTTTGATTCCTCATATTTAGTTCACGCGGGAAACCCAGGTTCTCTTACGACGAGGAGAGTTTAGCGACCAAGGAGCCATTTGCTAGCGTCTGGAGCTTGTGCAAAAATTTTGACTATCGCCTCTTCGAGAGTACTCCCTTCATAGACCTCGATATTGTACATTTTGGCAAAGAGCGACGTATTCTTGCTGAGTTTGGGAACAACGATCAAAAGCAACCGCGAGATCTCAGTATCCATTCCTTTAGCAAACAGGGACAGAACTGGATCGGTACTACTTTCTCTCTCCGCAATGTAAAAATCAATAAAGATCCTATCTGCTAGAAATCCTCCTTTGGAATATTTCTCAGCCAGTATGTCTACCCTATGCTTAACATTGGACTTTCCAATAACTCGCCCTGGAACCGAGACTTGATAACCTCGCGATTTCAACCAATCAACCAATTTCATCTTTGGCACCGATATTGATCTTGTGCTAGTTCGTGCAGCAGAACTAAGACGGTAACCCAACACAGGAATCTCAGATAATTCTTCAAGAGAAGAGCGGTGCATACACTCGAAGCAGATGAAGGTCTCCTTCGGCGATAATGAGACTTTGCTACAACTCTCACATTTGTACATTAGTCCTGGACTGCGATAATCGGCACCGATGAGCTTCAAGGCTCTTCGACACTTGGGACAAGTATACCCTTCACTGCTAATAAATTCACTTTCGGGCCCAACATAGCCGCATAGCATATGGTCTAGTACTCGCCCCCTGGTCATATTCGTATGGCCGCAGTGCGGGCATGAGGTAGACACCCTGGGATTGAAGGATTTGCATTTTGGGCAAGCCATGAGCTTGTCAAAGGGGAAGCGAATGAGAAGACCCTCGTTTGCAAGGCTGTCTAAGATCTGATTCGTCTCCTCGCTGCTGGTTTCGAGCAGCTCGTCAGCAAGAGGATATCGGAATCCAACTCTCTCTTTTGGATCAATTTCAGGAATGAAATCATCGAACTTCGCCTCCATTATTTTCTCCAACGCTTTTTCTGTATCCATCACACCTGAGCCTGTCCATCATTCGCTTTCTCGGGTCCAATATATCTTGCTCCTCCCGTCCTAGTCAAACAGTATCACTAGTAACAGACTGGCGTTCATGTCTCATCACCGCTAAAGAAAGGACGAATCTGTAACACCTGTCCGAACTGCTCACCCAGAAGCCTTTCTAAGCGACGACATCAAACCTTGACATATGAACCAAGAAAACTTACCGAACGATCGTGGTGAGTCTCCTGGCTAAGCGGGTAGCAGTGATAAGGGGAGACGGGACAGGACCTGAACTCATCAAGACGACCCTCCTAGTAATGGATGCGGCTAGAACAGAGCTAGATCTGATTATGTGCGAAGGTGGATACGAGGGGTGGCAGCAGAACGGCGGCGGAAGCTTTCTCCCGCCAGAGACTTGGAGTACCCTTCAGGAAAGTGACGCCTGCCTAAAAGGACCTACGATAACGCCCACAGCTCTTGGGGAACCAAGAAGTGTGGCAGTCGGAATCCGACAGCGATTTGACCTTTATGCTAATGTCCGGCCGATCAAGGAATTCTCCACCAGAAAGAGCGATAAGAGGGTAGATTTCATCTGCGTTAGAGAGGGGACGGAAGGGATGTATAGCGGCATCGGCTACCGATTAGACAAAGACACAGCGATTAACATCAGAAAGACGACGAGGAAGGCATGCAAGCGGGTATCTCATTTTGCCTTCAGAGAGGCTAGAGAGAAGGGATGGAAGACAGTTGTTGCAATTCACAAGGCCAACATCATGAGAGAGACTGATGGTCTCTTCTTGGAGGCTGTCGAAGAGGTATCAGAGGAGTACGCAGAGATAGCTCTGGAGGAGTACCTAATCGACAACATGGCTCAACAGCTTATGAAAAACCCAGAACGTTTCAATCAGAAAGTACTATTGAGCACAAATCTCTTTATGGATATTATCTCAGAGGAGGCATCGGGCCTTGTTGGGAGTATCGGCACAATAAGTTCAGCTAATCTAGGTGATAGCTTCGCAATGTTCGAGCCAGCACATGGGAGTTCTCCCAAGTACAAGGGAAAGAACACGGTAAACCCCACCGCTACAATTCTCTCCGCAGCTTGGATGCTTAGATTCTTAGGAGAAAAAAAGGCAGGCGACGCAATCAGTCTAGCGACTGAGAATGTAATCATGAAAGGAAATCATACCACATACGACCTTGGAGGGGTTGGAGGAACATCTGAAATGGGGGAGGCCATAGCCGAAGAGGTAAGAGCAATCATTCATGACTGAGGACCTAGCATGTGTTAGATTGGACTTTACTGAGTTGAGGACTGCTATTCAATTTGTTCTTCTTGGAAGGTAAAATCTAAAATAGATTGGAGGAGTATAATTACTGTTGAGTCTGGGATTCACGGAAGATGAAATCAAAAGAGCTGCTGAAACGAAGGAATGGTTAGAATCCAGGCTTACCGAACTCGAAGGGGAAATCGTAAAGCTCCAGGAAACGCTTTCCGTTGTTGACAGTGTGCTTCGAGGGGGGAGTTTTAGATCGGCCGCGGCAATAGGACACCGCGAACCGAGCGCTGAACCATCACAAGGGGGGAAAGTTGCCGCTTCGGAGGCAGAGGAGGTTAGAGAGCTCAGATCCAAAGGGGGCAGTCTTCTCGCAAACGCCCACATAACCACGCGGATCGTGACAATTATTCCGGCTAGCAAAGTCTTGTTAAGCCGTGTAAAGCCACCATTCAACTCCTTTTTTGTGAATAGGATTCTTGAAGGAATGAAGTCTCATGACCTAGACGAAGTAAGAAACGGGACCAAGGCGGATGGTGACGCAATCGACTTCCAAATAGATGAAGATGATGATTCTAACATAGTAAGAATAACCGTTGAAAACTATGGTGAGAAGAACAGGTTGGATGAGATCATTAACACTTCAACTTGGACATTTTCAAGAATGTTGGAGAAGTCATAATCAAGATTGTCAATCCAAAGTTCGATAGCGGGCCCTAGATTGCAGTATCAGGAAGAAAAGGTGCTTGTACTCGACTTTGGTGCTCAGTATGCTCACTTAATTGCGAGGCGAGTGAGACAACTATCAGTGTATGCGGAGCTCCTACCATATTACACCTCTCCTTCGGAGATATCAAAGATCAATCCATCAGGTATCATTTTCTCTGGAGGTCCGAGGAGCGTGCACGAAGAGGGCTCCCCAAGACCGCAATTGGAGATCTTCAAGCTGGGAATTCCAATCCTAGGAATTTGCTACGGCCTACAAGTCATGGTGGATATTCTCGGAGGTGAGGTCATTAAGGCTCCGAAGAGAGAATATGGGAAAGCCTCACTCGAGGTAGATGAAGAATCAGATTTGCTGTCAGGAATCGGGTCGAAGACGACTGTTTGGATGAGCCACGGAGACCACATTGCGAGCCTTCCGGAAGGTTTCGAAGCCGTGGGCAAGACGGAGAACTGTCCCTTTGCGGCCATGGCCAATGTCGACGCGCAAATGTACGGCGTGCAGTTTCATCCTGAAGTGGCGCACACGCCCCAGGGTTCGCGCGTGTTCGCTAATTTCGTGCACGATATTTGCCGGTGTCCGGGACAATGGGATATGGGGTCCTTCG
>JACZWF010000093.1 GCA_022572285.1 Nitrososphaerota archaeon
GTTGGTGATCTTATTAGAGCTGAGCTAGAAAATCTTGGATTCACTGTCGATCCGATTTTTCAGCAATTTGCTCCTGCCATTTTTACAGTCTATAGTAACGATCCACAACTCTTCGGTTGGCACATGTATACCGAAGGTTGGGGGCGATCTGTCCCGGAGAGATTCGATTCTGGTTCCTTGAACCAATTTTGCGCCCCATGGCTAGGCAGTATGCCTGGATATCAGGAATTGGGCTTTTGGCAATATGAGAACGCCACATTAGATGACCTCGGACAGAGGATCTTCACAGGGGACTTTGAAAGTCAAGAGGAACGTGATTCTCTATACGTAGAAGCAACAGAAATATGCCTAGATGAATCTGTTAGACTGTGGATTGCAAACATAGTCACGAGCCTTCCGGCAAATAGCGCTCTCACAGGAGTTAGTGAGGACATTATATCGGGACCAAAGAGTCTTTGGACGCAGAGGGACGCCTACATACCGGGAAGAACTGACCTTACAATCGGGAACCTCTGGGTCTGGACAGCTACCACTACCTGGAATCCAGTCGGCGGATTTGGTGATGTCTACAGTGTTGATATTTGGAGAAACATGTTTGATCCCCCGATAACTAGGCATCCATTTACCGGTCTACCAATCCCGTATCGGGTGGCCTATGAGGTCGAAACCGCCGGTCCGACAGGGAGCCTCGAAGTTCCCTCTGATGCTTTTGTTTGGGACGCCGGGTCTGGTTCATGGGATCGCGTCACGCAGGGCACCAGAGCGACCAGCAAGGTTGTCTTCGACTACTCAAAGTACTTCAGCTCAAAGTGGCACCATGGGGAATCTATTACCATGGCGGATTTGATCTATTCGATTTATCAAACATTTGACATTACCTATAACGACGAAAAGGCCGGAATCGAATTCGCAATATCGACCGTAAGCAAACCAATCCTAGATACTTTCAAAGGCTTCAGGATCCTGAGCGATACTGAATTAGAGGTCTATATCGATTTCTGGCACTTTGCCCCAGAATATATTGCAGAGTTTGCAACTCCCTCAGGCCTTACGATGCCATGGGAGGTTCTCTACGCGATGGACAAATTAGTTTTTGAAGACCGGAAGGCGGCTTATAGTCAGACGGCTGCGGCACGATTCAGCGTACCATGGTTGAGTCTTGTAACCGATCGAGACGCTAGACTGGTCCGTCAAGTACTTCGAGAAATCCGGTCAGAAGAAACTTTCCCTTTGAACGTCCTAACGGTAGATGGTGAGCAGCTAGTAACCGTGGGAGAGGCAACATCTCGGTATGAAGCTACTCTCGCTTGGTTTGACGAATATGGACTGCTTGTAATTTCGAACGGACCATTTCAGCTCGTGATCTATGATCCACCGGCACAATTTGCAGAACTGAGGGCCTTCCGGGATCCTACTTACCCCTTCAAGCCGGGAGAGTTGTTTTTTGGAAGTGCTGACCTCCTTGACATAGTAAGGGTAGACCGGGAAAAGATTCAGATCGGGGAACAAAGTGACTTCCGCGTAACACTGAGAGGAGACGGAGATCTTGGCGTACGTTATATTCTAATTGATCCTTCTGGCGGAGAGATCATCGCAAGTGGTGATGCGATTAGAGAGTCTGACTTGGAATTCCTCATCTCGCTTCCTCCTTCGATCACTTCAGAACTTCGGGTCGGATTTTACCGGCTTTTCGTTGCGGCATTCAGCGACCAGATATCGTCCATACGCGAGAGAGAAGAAATCGTAGAGGCGACCAATGAAGTTGTCCCACCCCTTGGGGAGCCTGTTGATCCTGTTGAGCCTCCTCCAATCGAACCTCCAATCGAACCGCCGGCCAATGGCCCTGTAGATCAGCCCGAACCCTCTCCTGAAGCACCTGGCCTTCCGCTTGGAGTGATACTACCCGTAGCTGTATTAGGGATCATACTAGTTGTAGGTGTAGTTCTGGTCCTAAGAAGAAAATAATTGCAGCAAGAGGAGGGTCAATAGACCCTCAGGAGAAAGGGCCGAGGGTAATATGACTCTCGTAAAGACTCTCGCGATGCGGGGTTTAACGCTATTTGGGGCTCTAATAGCGGTTCTAGTCCTTGCTGTTGTTGTACTCGGAGCTACCGGGTTCTCGGATAACCTCCTTAACGCAATCGTAAGTGAGGAGCTAAGAGGGCTAAGGCAAAGCCTGGCGCAGAACTTTCGTGATCCCGTTGAACTCGAGAATGTAATATCACTTAGGCGTGAAGAGCTCAGAGTATTCTATGGTCTCGATACGCCCTGGTACTTTCGTCTTCCAGCCATGGTACTCAGGGTCTTGACGTTAGATTTGGGAGAGGCGCGAACCCTGCGCAGCTTCGCAGGCAGTAACCGAGTGATTGACCTTGTCTTAGAACGTCTTCCAAACACCATTCTCCTTCTTACTAGTGCGACTGTGATTACCTCAATAATTGGCCTGTATGTCGGTGTAAAGCTAGCAACACAGGTCGGGAGCAAGGCTGAACGAGGCTCTTCGTATCTCTCAGCTTTTTCGTACGCTCTCCCGGCATGGTGGATGGGTGTCTTAATGATAATTGTGTTTGCCTTTCAGTTTAGACTGCTCCCGTCTGGGGGCATGTTTAGTGCACCTCCTCCGGAGGGTCCTCTTGCACGGTTTCTGGACGTGCTTTGGCATGCCATTCTACCGGTTACCACATTAGTAATTGTCTCAGTCGGCTCATGGATTTTCACCGTAAGAACGATGGTATTGAATACTTCACAGGAGGACTTTGTGACTGTTGCTCGTGCCAAAGGTATTCCAGAGAATAAAGTAATGAACCGACATATAATTCGGGTTGCAGCTCCACCCATCGTAACATTCCTGATTCTTGGTTTTGCTGGATCGCTTGGGGGAGCAATTCTTACCGAGACTGTGTTTGCCTGGCCAGGAATGGGTAGGCTCTTTTATGATGCGATCCTTACAGGTGAGGAATCTGTGATAATTGCGCTAACCTTCATGTTTACACTAATCTATGTAATAGCTCGATTCATTCTGGAAGTCCTCTATGTGCTATTAGATCCAAGAGTAAGATACTAATGAGCACGAGTAATCGGGACCTGGCAAAGGAGTTCCTCTCCACAGGATCAGGGAAGCTAGGGACTGCGTTGTTCATTATGCTTCTAGCGATATCAGTCTTTGTAATTGCAACCTATCCCCTTGACTTCGGTACCAGGATTTGGAGTAACCCGAAGGTATGGGAAGACAATCCAAAAGCGGTTCCCCCCATTTGGATAAACGCTTTTGATGACTTTGCAAGGGCCGAACACAGGGTGTTTGTCCTTACTGAACCTAGTAGTGCCAGAGTGTTAGGGGGTGGAATGGAGCTCATCTACTCTTTTGGTTTTGATTACACGGCGGACGAGTTTCCCTCCTTCCTCTCCTTTACAATCAATGAGGTCAGATACTTTCAGGATCCACCATTCGTGACTCTTTCTATGGTTAGACCAGATAACACCGAAGTCATCATCTATCGAGAACTAGTTACCGGGCCGAGACAAGATGAGGTTTTACCGATCATACGTTACAAAGATTCTCCAAAAAGAGTGAACCTCGGAGGTGCATCACTTGTGGAGACAAATGTCGCAAGGTTTCTTGAAGATATACTCATGAGAGATGTCTCCACGCGGGAGGTCGAAGGAAAGATCGAAGAAATCCTTTTGGGATCCATCGCCGCTGGTGAACAACTAGAATCGTTGGAAGTGCTGAAAGGGGAATACTTGATGCGAGTGAGATTTGTCACATTCGATCAAAGAGATTCGACTGAAGGTGTCAAATTCGTCCTGGGAGGTTCGGTCTTCGGTCTAATGGGAACAGACATTATAGGGAGAGATCTAATGGTTGGATTGCTGTATGGATTCCCGGTTGCCCTCGGAATTGGTATTATAACAGCAGTACTTACGACCACGATCGGAACTATTGGGGGAATTGTAAGCGGATATGTGGGTGGGAAGACCGATACGGCGCTACAGAGAACTTCTGACATACTTTCAAACATCCCACTTCTTCCCCTTCTCATATTCCTAATCTTCATCCTAGGGCCTAGACTCTGGCTCGTTGTGGTCGTTCTGATAATTTTTGGGTGGCCTGGGTTAACCATCATAGTCCGTTCAATGGTGTTGCAATTACGTTCAGGCCAATCTGTGGAGGCGGCTAGAGCATTAGGTGCTTCTAGATCGCGCATAATGTCAAAGCACCTCTTCCCCCAGATCGCTCCGTTTATCTTTGCCCAAATGGTCTTTACAGTACCAGGGGCTATCCTAGCAGAAGCAGGACTGAGTTTCTTGGGATTAGGAGATCCGAGCATTCCGACATGGGGCCAACTCCTTCAGAGTGGTTTCACAAGCGGTGCGGTGTATATCGGTCTCTGGTGGTGGGTTCTCCCGCCAGGCTTGCTGATCGTCCTAACGGCCATGATCTTTGTCTTCCTAGCGTTAGGAGTGGAACCGGTTATCAACCCGAAATTACGGAGGGTTGCATGACCTGCATATGAGGAATGATTGGTGATGGCATTGTTTGAGGCGAGGGATATCCAAATACATTATCAGACCTCTAAGGGAATTGTCCACGCACTTAATGGGATTTCTTTCGACGTCGATAAGGGCGAAGCGTTTGGTATCGTCGGGGAGTCAGGTAGCGGTAAAACGAGTCTAGCTCTTGGCCTTTTACGTCTATTACCTAGGAATGTTGAGCACTATGCAGGCTCTCTCGGCCTTGGCGGAGAGGATATCATGAATCTGCCGGAAAATGAATTCCGGATGAAAATTCGATGGAAAAAGATCTCCATGGTCTTTCAAGGGGCAATGAATTCGCTCAATCCCGTCATGAGGGTGGGGAATCAAATAACAGAACCCCTTAGAGAAGGAAAAGTACCAAAGAAGGACGCGCACGATCGCGCGGTGAGGATGTTAGAGCTTGTCGGCCTATCAGGGGACATCTTCGCCAGATACCCTCACGAACTCAGTGGAGGGATGAAGCAGAGGGTGGTCATCGCTATGGCCTTGGTACAAGATCCTCAACTCATCATTCTAGACGAACCAACATCCGCTCTCGACGTGAGTATCCAAGCTCAGATAATGAACCTCCTCAAGAGGCTGAAGTGGGAGAAGAAACTTTCAATGATCTTCATCACCCATGATATTGCCCTTGCGAGCGACATCTGCGACAGACTTGGAGTCATTTATGCAGGTGAAATGGTGGAGACCGGGAGTCTAGAAGATGTACTCCAGAGACCTAAACATCCATACACGCAGGCGCTGCTCGCCAGTACGCCAAGACTGCATGGAGAAACTAAGCCATCATTCATTCCTGGAATTCCACCTAGTTTGATCGCGATGCCAGATGGATGCAAGTTTAGAGAAAGATGCCCCTATGCATTCGAACCGTGTGACAAAACGGTTCCGGTATTCGCGACCTCAAAAAATCAAAAAGTCCAGTGTTGGCTTTACGGTGACATACATGGATAATATCCTTTCGTTAACGGATGTTAAGGTCTACTTCCACCTTCGAAAAGGATTCTTCGGATCTAGCGATATAAGGGCGGTGGATGGCGTTTCGCTTGAAATAAGAAACGGTGAGACGATGGCGATTGTAGGGGAATCGGGGAGTGGGAAGACTACTCTAGGTCGGGTCGCTCTGAGGCTTTTGGAACCCACATCAGGGTCTATAGTTTTCCAAGGGAAAGATATATCACATGCATCAGAGGGCAGCCTCGGATGGCTTAGGCGGCAGGCGCAACCAATTTTTCAGGATCCGTACTCATCTATTGATACTTTCATGAACGTCCATCAGATAATTGAGGAACCTTTAGTAATTCATAAGATTGGAACATCGGAAGAAAGAAGAGAGACAGTCAAGAAATCTCTCAGAGATGTGAGACTTACACCTGAAGATGATTTTATACGAAAATATCCACATCAACTCTCGGGGGGGCAGAGGCAAAGAGTTAGCATGGCCCGGGCTCTTGTTCTTGAGCCTAAATTCATAGTTGCAGACGAACCTGTCTCCATGATCGATGCTTCGAGTCGAGCGGAGATTCTCTTTCTATTGAAAGAATTGCAGGGATCAAAGGGTATCTCATTCCTCTATATCACTCACGACATCGCGACCGCGAGGTATTTCGCAGATCGGATAGCGGTAATGTATTTGGGTAGACTGGTCGAAGTAGGCTTACCGCGGCAGATAATCGAGGATCCGCTACACCCCTACACTAAGGCGCTAATCGAGGCTGTTCCCGAGGCAGACCC
>JACZWF010000094.1 GCA_022572285.1 Nitrososphaerota archaeon
CAAATTATAGAGAGGGGCTTTCCCCTACCGAGTTCTTCTTCCATGCCATGGGGGGAAGAGAGGGACTTGTTGATACAGCCGTCAGGACCCAGCAGAGTGGCTATATGCAGAGACGTTTGGTAAATGCTCTTGAGCACTTGAAGGTTGAATACGACCTAACGGTGCGTGATCCCCATGGACACATAATTCAATTCCTTTATGGAGAAGACGGTATAGACCCCGCCAAGAGTGATCATGGAAGTGCAGTTAACACAGATAGACTAATAGAAACTGAGACCATTGAGCACAAGTCGAAAGCAAAATCTCGCACATCAGAAATTGATTCCATAATCGCACAGTATTCAGATCAACTGAATCCATTGATGCAAAAGACGCTGAGATCACAATTCATCAAGACCTCACTGACCACGGAGGGCATGAGGACCGTTATGTCAAAGACACTGAATTTGATTAAGAAAAGTGCGATTGAGCCGGGTGAAGCCAGCGGGATAGTGGCGGCTCAATCAATTGGAGAACCCGGAACGCAGATGACCCTGCGGACGTTCCACTTTGCAGGGGTTCGAGAGAGAGATGTTACTCTGGGTCTGCCGAGGCTCATAGAGCTTGTAGATGCTCGAAAGATCCCAGCAACACCCACCATGAATGTCTTCCTAGATAAGACACATCGTTCTTCTGAAGCCAAGGCAATGAAGGTTGCCAGATCAATACTCTTTACGAAAGTTGCAGATGTAATTACTTCAAGTGAAGTTGACTTTGTGGGTGGCGTTAAACTCTATGTTGACGATAAGAAGCTGAGAGAAAGGGATTGTTCTATTGAAGACGTTAAGGACGTAGCAAAGGTAGGCAAACGGAAGGTAGAGCTAGACGAGGATCAGAAAGTGGTCTCGATTCGGCTGGAAGGGGCAGACATTCCAGCACTGTTCACTCTGAGGAATAAGGTACTGAATCAGAAAGTCCACGGTATTCCGGGAGTTACGCGAGTAACTATGCTGAAGGAAGAGGACGAGTGGGTGATACAGACCTCTGGCTCTAATCTCGGCAAACTCCTTAAGATGCCTGGTGTCGATGCAGTACGCACTACTACAAACAACATCTGGGAAGTCGCAACGGTACTCGGAATAGAGGCTGCAAGATCGATCCTAATCAATGAAGTCACCTCAACTCTTGACGAGCAAGGACTAGAGGTTGATATTAGGCATATATTATTGGTAGCAGATTTGATGACATCTCGGGGATTTCTTCAATCGATCGGGCGCCACGGAATTGCCGGTGCAAAGGGAAGCGTTTTAGCGAGAGCGGCCTTTGAGATTACGGTCCCAACGCTGGCCGAAGCTGCCGTCACAGGTGAAATTGAAGCACTGAAGGGGGTGACGGAGAATGTCATAGTTGGCATGTCCATCCCTGTCGGGACGGGAATCGTCGATCTTTTCATGAAACGGTGAGTTGAGTCAGGAGCAATTTCAAGTGGATACCAAGGTCCTCGCCAAGAATCTCAGAGAAGTCACGAAGACTGGAAAATACATTCTCGGTTACAGAGCAGTTTCACTGTCAGTAAAGGGATCAAAGATTATTCTTTGTAGCTCTTCGCTCGATCAAGATCGTCTCTCAAATATCCAGGAGTTGTGCAAGGAGTCGGATGTGCCGATGTCAAGAATTGAGGAAACTTCTCTTGGTCTAGCAAAACTCATTGGAAAACCCTTTAGAGTCTCAGCTCTTTCAATCAAGAATCAAGGTGATGCAGATCTCGCAATGATTATCGAATCCACAAAAATTGGCGAGGAAATGATTAGCTAAATGATATGGAACGCCCATTTGAATATTAGCGGGATTCGTTCTAGAGCCAACTAGTCGAGGAAGAGCCGCATGCCTGAGAGGATCAAGTTGAAATATGAAGAGCTCAGCTTAATGTCATTATTTCAGAATATCAGTGGCGCCATGGCGAGAGACTGTGTGATCGATGATAGCATGGATAGAGTAATTTTCATTGTGAATAAGGGAGAGATGGGTCTTGCAATCGGAAAGAGTGGTCAATCAATCAAGAATGTGCAGAACGCAATAGGGAAAATAGTAGAGCTAGTTGAGTATTCCGATGATCCCAGACAGTTCATATGTAACGCTCTGGACCCGAAACTTGTTGAGGATGTCAGGTTATCAGAGAAGGTGGATGGCACAAAAATTGCCACAGTAATAGTAGATCAAAAGAAGAAGGGTGCAATAGTAGGAAGAAATGGGCGGAATGCCGAGAAGGCTCGCTTGCTAGCAAAGAGATATTTTGAAATTGGAACTATTCACATCATACAGGCCTAATAGCGACGATGCCTCGGCGGTAAGTCAATATGTTTATACGGTTTCATCATCTAGGTGACTAGGTAGATGGGCAGAAAGAAATCACCGATGGGTGAATTCGCAGGCCGGAAACAAAAGGCCAAGAGGCAGCGGCTTAGGTGGTCTGACAAATATTACAAGAGGAGAGTCTTGAAGCTAGACAAGAAGTCCGATCCACTTTCGGGTGCCCCCCAAGCAAAGGGAATCGTACTGGAAAAAACCGGAATAGAATCTAAGCAGCCGAATTCTGCAATTAGGAAATGTGTTAGACTTCAACTGATCAAGAATGGTAAACAGATCACGGCCTTTCTACCGGGAGATGGTGCCTTGAATCACATAGATGAGCATGATGAGGTCGTACTAGAAGGGATTGGAGGATCTATGGGAAGGGCAATGGGTGATCTACCAGGGGTAAGATGGAAGGTTTTCAAAGTCAATGGTGTTTCTTTGAATGAGCTCGTATACGGAAGGAAGGAGAAGCCGCGAAGGTAATAATTCATGACTTCACCCCAGCTCTTGTTATTTAGAAAGTGGGAATTTGATGGCGTTAAAGTCAATGACCCTGGTCTCAAAAGTGTTATTTCCCTAAAACCCACCGTGGTCCCGACGTCTATGGGACGACACGAACACAAAAAATTCATGAAGTCCAGGGTCAACCTAACGGAACGCCTCGCAACCGCTTTGATGCATTTTGGCAAGAGGCATGCGAAGAACACCGGAAGAATGGGTGGGAAGAAGGCCAGGGCGATAAACCTAGTCAGGGCTGCATTCGAGATAGTCGCCCTTGAGACAGGAAAAAACCCAATCGAGCAGCTGGTGAGAGCCATGGAAAATATAGCCCCAAATGAGGACACGACTAGGATAGCGTATGGGGGTGTCGTGTACCATGTCTCGGTAGACATATCTCCTCAGAGGAGACTGGATCTTGCGCTTCGCTTCATGTCAGAGGGAATTAGAGAAACATCATTTTCAACCAGAAAAAGCGTTGAAGAAGTACTTGCCGATGAGATTATTCTCGCCGCTAAGAACGATACCAACAGCTATGCGATAAAGAAGAAAAACGAGCAAGAGAGAATCGCCATGGCATCACGGTAATGAAGTTCACACAATCACGAACGAGTAGTGAATGATTTGCCAAAAGGAAAGGGAAGATCTAAAGTTCGAGACAAATGGAGAGATAAGGCCTGGATTTCAGTAGAAGCCCCGAAATCTTTTGGTTCCGGTCAGATAGCCTACATTCCCATCACCTCGGAACAGAAGGGTGTTGGAAGGGTTGTGCAAACGACTCTGTTCGATCTAGTTAAGGGCGACCCACAGCAATTCTCTGTGAAATTGTATTTTCGGATCGAATCTATTCATGAAGGAAAAGCTAACACAATACTGAAAGGCCATGAATATTCGAGAGAATACCTGAGAAGTCTTATCAGAAGGGGATCTTCAACTGTGAGTTTAATTAAAGATTATTCGAGTGTGGATGGGTTCAGGACACGTATTTATTTCATCGCCTTCGTTCAAGGGAGAATTAATTCATCCAGAAAACATGCAATTCGAATGATCGCTGATAAGGTTCTAGGCGAAAAGTCTGCTTCCCTTACCTATGACGAACTCACCCAAGAAATCGTCCTCGATAAGATAGCGTCAGACATCTACAACGAGGCAAAGCGCATCAGTAAACTTAGGAAGGTAGGAATTAGAAAGACTAAGCTACTGAAGAAACCTCAAGTGCGCGAAGAAAGCACATCAAACGACTCCAGGGAATTAGAGGTTACTGCATGAGTCGGTCTAACCTTTTCGGGCTGTTGCCACTATTTTAATGATATCCTTGTCCTGGAGGACATGATCTGATCCTAGTCGCATACCACTTTTTACATCAATTGCATACAGGAAGCTATCTCCAAGATCAGAATGTATTAGGTGTGCTAGGTCCTTGGCAGTGCCTCCCTGACGAAGTAGGAATGCATCTGGCAACACGTTCCCCTTTTTGTCAGAAAATCTGGTTTCGTCCTCAACTGGATAGACAGCTATTTGATCCAGAAGTTCTAGGAAAGAAGAGTTTATCGCTTCCTGCGTCCCCGTAGTATTCCACACCCTCAGAACTCTCTCCTGTACAAGCATTAAGGCGGCTCTCTGTTGATCTGAAAGGGCTGAGTTGTTCACAATTTTGAATTCCTTTGCTCCGGTAATATATTCGATTAAACCCATCGTTGCTGCTCTTCTGAGAAGAAGCTCAGCCTCTGATGCCGTCGGAATGATTTTCCTTCCATTAGAGCGGAGTTTCCTTATGATCTCTTGTGCCGAGGGTAAGTCTGCCTTATTGGCTGCAACTATTGAAGGTTTGGAGATTTTGCGGAGCTCATGAATGAACTTCTCGAGATCATCGTCTTTCCAACTCACGGGTTTGTCCCCGCGAAGACCTGCCCTCTCTAATGCCTGCAGGATATGAGAACTTTTGATCGAAAGTCCGCTCAATCGCCCACGCATCGCCTCGACGAACTTTGCGAGGTTCCCATCTGCACGCCTTGAAGTTCGGCCCCAGTCTTTCTTAACTATCTCAAGTAACCATTTGTCAAATTCATCCTCCACTAATGAAATGTCAATCTCTGGATCATGTGATCCTACTGCAACCTGCCTCCCTTCCTCGTCAGTAGATCCGGAAGCATCCACTATGTGAATCAGGACATCGGCTTGGCGCAGATCATCTAAGAACCTATTGCCTAACCCCCTCCCCTCTGACGCACCCCGTACCAAGCCAGCAATGTCGACAAGCTTTACAGGAATGAATCTAGACCCATTAATGCACGTTGAGTTAATGGGATTGTCTTCTAAGCCAAGACTCTTGCAAACGCACTCCACCTTGACATAACCTACCCCAAAGTTAGGGGAGACCGTAGTGAATGGGTAGTTTGCCATCGGTACATTCTGTAGGGTCACGGAATTGAAGAAGGTTGACTTTCCTGTATTGGGTTTACCTACTATCCCTGCAATCACACTTGGCTAGGGGGAAGTTGATGAATATAATTGCTTCAGAATCCTTGGCTGGTGATGACCACTCTCTCCCGAGATAAGTTTAAGAGTTGTATATGGCTAAAGAAGAAATCCTACATGCACCATTACGGAGAGACCTGGCAAAATATCTTCAAGAAGAATTATGCCCCCATTAGGAGTCGCGTCATCGATTGGCGGCACGGGAGTACCTTTCAGCGAATAGAAAGACCCTCACGTCTTGACAGAGCTAGAGCTCTCGGTTACAAGTCGAAGCAGGGTTTTGTCGTGGTTAGGGCAAAGGTAAGCAGAGGTGGGATGAGGAGACCAAGGCCCAAGTCAGGACGGCGGCCAAAGCATCTCGGAGTGGTTAAGATGAAGGCCAATGTGAATGTTAAACAGACCTCCGAAAGACGGGTCGGGGAGAAGTATCCGAATCTCAAGGTCATTAATTCTTATTTTGTCTATAAAGATGGAAGACATGTATGGCATGAAGTAATCTTGGTCGATCCGAATCATCCATCGATCAGAAGCGCCAACGAGCTCAGCTCCTATCTATAAACTCGTTTAAACAAAAGGTGCTGCAAGGAAAGGACTTTTTTACCTCGAACCATCCAAAAGAGAGAGCGTCTCTATGAGAGCTGTTTACAAGGTTAGGATAGAGAAGATTACCACAGAGGCTGACGACGCCAAATCATACATATTTGTTCCTGTGGATTTTGAGGAGGGGCTCTTTCACTACATGCCTGGACAATTCTTCATGTTGGAAGCGGAGATTAATCGACCAGAGACCCTCATCTATGATCGAGCTACTAAGCAGATCATGGGTAGTGGGAAAACAGTTCTGACTACAGAGAAGAAAGCATACTCTATTGTTTCGTCTCCTACCGAAGAGGGTTACATAGAGCTTCTGATAAAGAGCGAAAATGGAGTGTTCGCC
>JACZWF010000095.1 GCA_022572285.1 Nitrososphaerota archaeon
GATCAGATCCGGATGAAATGCACGGATAAGATCTGGCTTCTTTGGTCGAGATCCCTTCCGCCTAACGCTAATGTAAAGAAGTGAATAAGAGAACTTTGTCAGTGATCTAATCATGAGGAAAATGGGGGTAAGCTCAATGCTCTTGTTAGTGGCTGGTGCCCTTTTCATCCAGGGAGCAACCGTGTTTGAAGGTTGGCCTACCCGTGACGTGACCGTGGCGACATACTATGTTGTTGTGGCGATATACTATGTTGGAGCCGCAATCACTTTTGCAATTGCCTTAATCCCATGGAGCAAGGAATGACAGGTCTCTCCTGCGGGTAGCTTCGCCAACAGCCCTACAATGACATTGTCGGCGTATTCGATCAGAACATCAGCAACCTCTTCGGAGATCTTCTTTCCCCCCCGACAGGCAAGCAGGATTGGGAGCAATCGAAGGAGCTGTGGGTGATCTGGAGGCACTAGTAAAGGATGGTCTGAAGGATATGGAGCACTAGAAACGCCAGTAGTTGGGGAACCAAATCCGGGACCCAATTGGGCCAAAGTCCCGCCGGGCCCTCTACTGTTTAGGTCCTTAAATCAGACCCTCGCTCTATCCAACCGAGCGTATAGATGCAGGAACCGCCCCAGGTGAATATCGATCCTTTGACAGAGTTCTTCGACGCCCTTGGCATCCCAGCCGGGTGATGAGTTCCAGACAATTCATTGGTTAATTGACAACTTCACAGGCGACCTTGGGAACTTACACATCTGGGCGGGAGGATTCAGTGCCCAGCTGGAAGAAAGATATCATGTTTTCGATTAGTGCGAGAGGGTCAGGTCCATATCTGAATGATCTAAACATGGATTCAGACTGACTCCTCCAGCATGATGATATAAAGAATATAACGAAGAGAAAGAGCAGAGAGAACAATGGAAAGTAAAGTCATCTTAATAACTGGGGCCAGTAGCGGTTTTGGAAATTTAACTGCGAAAACATTAGCAATGGATGGACATAAAGTTTATGCTACCATGAAGGATTCTGAAGGGAAGAATGCTGACAGTGCCAAAAAACTTAGCGACATTGATAACATTAAGGTGTTAGACCTTGATGTTACGGATGAAAATTCTGTAAATGAAACTGTTAAGAAAATAATTGAAGCTGAAAGTAAAATAGATGTTGTCGTTAATAATGCAGGAATTATAGGTGCTGGCATGACTGAAGCATTTACCATTGAGCAAGCCAAGCAAATATTTGATGTAAACACTTTTGGACCAATGAGAGTTAACCGTGCAGTGTTGCCGCAAATGCGGAAACAGAAATCCGGGTTGATTATTCAAATTTCAAGTTCTTCTGGAAGAGTTGTCATGCCATTTATTGGAGCTTATACAGCATCAAAATTTGCAATAGAAGCTATTGCGCAAACGTACAGCATGGAATTGCAACCACTGGGAATAGAATCAGTAATAATCGAGCCAGGTGACTATCCCACAGAAGTTATCAACAAAGTGTTACTACCAGATGATAAAGGGGTATTATCTGATTATGGAGAACTTGCAAAAGCACCTGAACAGATGTTCGAAAGTATTGGGGAGATGTTCAAGGGTCCAGATGCACCTAAACCGCAACTTATTGCCGATGCAGTCAAGAAGTTGGTGGACATGGAGGCCGGGAAAAGGCCATTAAGAACTGTTGTAGATGCAATGTTAGGACAGATAGTTAAAGAATTGAATAAAGCGTCAGATAAAAGCCAGGATGAGATGATGAAGGCTTTTGGTTCTAACTGATGAAATTCTTTTGTCATAGTAAATCCAATAGGTAGAGTTAAAAAAATACCGACTTTACAGGTATGTGCGTTATGTCACCATCCGCAGAGCGCGTCCGCCCGCCTTCTAGAATTCCTCTGTACTGCACCACCAAAAACCCCCTGTATATTCGTACTTAGACTGTCGATTCCTCTGGAGGCTTGATTCTCCTGAAACTGAAGTAAAGGGCCAGATCATAGACTATCTTAATGCCCCCTCCGATCAGAAAAGGGAAGGCAAGCGAGATGGATTGGAGTACATAACCTGTTATCGAGGGGCTAACGGCTTGAGAAACATTGCGCGAGATATTGACAAAGCCAGCTGCCGCCGTCCTCTCCTTAGGGCTCACAATTGAGACCGTATAAGATTGTCTGGTTGGGACGTCCATCTGCGAGAGGGACATTCTGGCGAGATAGAAGGCCAGTGCCAGTGGAAGGGAAGGTGCCAAAGGGACCATGATTAGAAGCAAATTTGATGGTATATGTGTAAAGACCATTGTCCTGATGAGACCTATCCTGTCAGCGATTCTGGCAGCGACAAGGAACGAGATGGCGCTAAGTATGTTGGCACCGAAGAACACCAGGCCAATACTGCCTAGAGAAACACCAAATCTAGTGAAGAACCAGAATGCTACGATGCTCTGCAGAACAAAACCTCCGGCAAAGGCATCCACGGAGAAAAGGAGCGCAAGCCTGGAGATCCGCCGTCTAGATTCCGGTTCCAAGATAGCGTGGCTCTTAGCGCTGCCGGTTGACGTTTCGATTCTCTTAGAAAGAGTCAGGTAGACGGATGCTGCGGCTAAGGCAAGTACGGCGTACAGGATGAAAAGGGGCTGGAAGGATTTGGTCGGCTCCATCCCGAACATCGATTGCAAGAAATCAGGTAGGCCACTCACTAGCGCACCAGCAGCGACGGCTAGAGTGCCCGAGATGCTGTAAAGAGAGAAAGCTGTCGTTCGCTTTCTCTCAAGAGTTGTCTGAGGGATTATAGCTTGCTCCACTGAAAGAAACGGGCCAACTTCTGTTCCGGTAACATTTATGGTGCCTAAGAATGCGGCTACAAGAAGGACCGCGTAGTTTGTAGAAACTGCAAAGACGACTCCTGATGTAGCCATTAGGGATCCAAGGATAATTAGAGTCCTCCTTCGACCAAAGACGTCAGCATATATGCTAACAAGGAATGTCACGACAACGGAGCCGATCAGGGCAACGGTGATGAGTATTCCGATTTCTAGCTCTTCGAGGCCTATGATCTTGAGGTAAATCGCAAGTGTGATGCTTAGGAAGCCATACGCAAAACCTCTTAGCGCTCGAGAGGCCAGGATGAGCTTACCGTCGCTGTTGAGCCATGTCAGCATGTCAGGTTGCGGACCTGATATCTCTACGATCTCTTAATCTTAATATTCGATCTCGCTATGCGGAATATATCGTGATAATAGTCGTAGAAGGAACAGCTGAATAGGAGCAGTTTTTCGAAGGTCCTCCAGGAGAGAGTGGAAATTTCGATAAACAATGAAGGGCGGTCGGGGAGCTCAGTCCAACTTACAGAAGGAAGACCAGAACGAGTGTACCAACAACCACAGCAAGACCGACTAACAAAGGAAATGTTCTACTAACGGAGGCCTTCTTGATCTTGGTAACCGTCCAGACTGATGTTCCTCCAGTAACGATTGGAGCAAGCCGCGCGTGCTATCTACTTAACTCAGGCCAAGCACCAATTTAGTCAGTTAGTTAGTTACTCACGCCATCAAGGTTATCAAAACCTAGGCGATTTCGAGACCTTAGGCGATCGACGAGAGATCGGTAGATTTGAAGCAGATTTCCACGGGCTTTATCTAAATAGCTGTCTCCCCATCCTCTGTCTTTGGTGGCAGGTTAGTTTGGATTTGCGTAAGAAGGTGGGTCTTGCGGTGGCGATAGCGGCTATAGTGGGGAGTATCCTCCTGATAGAGAACCCCTTCGCCACACCTGCAGTCGAGATGGCGCGCGGGGCCAGCGACATCCCCTTAGGAACGGATCTAGGCCAGAGGCTCCCAAACTTCAACCTAGAGACGGTAGACGGGGAAGAGGTATCGTTGAGCGATTATCGGGGTAAGGTCGTCTTTGTAAACTTCTGGGCGACCTGGTGCCCTTTCTGCGTAGATGAGATACCGGACCTAGAAAGAGCATTCGAGGAGTATGGGGGAGATGTCGTGATCCTGGGGATCAATAGAGCAGAGTCCCTTCAGAAGCAGACAGGGTTTCTGAGAGACCTTGAGCTTAATCCAACATATCCTCTTCTCCTTGATCCATCAGATAGTCTGGCGGGAGCGTATGGAGTTGTTGTCATGCCGACCACATTCGTACTGGATCGAGAGGGAGTCATCATTCAGGTGAAGCTAGGACAATTCATAAATCTGGATGAGATTAGGCAAGCAGTCGAGAGTGCTACATTGGCTCCAGAGCCCATTGTCCAAGTGAAAGCCAAAACCCCCGAGATCGATATCTTCGACTTGGAGCAGGTATTAATGGCCAAGGAAGGAGATGTTGTCGGTACTAGAGGGGAAAAACTCATGATAACGAATGGGATCAGGCACATTGTTCCTCTCAACCAAATCTTGTCGGGAGGACCACCTCCTGACGGAATACCTCCTATTGAGAACCCCAAGTACATAACAGCGGCAGAAGCAGATGCATTCCTCTCCGACGATGAGTTTGTTCTGGGGATAACCCGCAAAGGCATCTCAAGAGCGTACCCCCTCCAGATTCTTGTCTGGCATGAGATAGTGAACGATGAATTTAACGGTAAACTTCTCCTCATCACCTACTGCCCGTTGTGCTTCACAGGAATAGCCTTCGAACCATTCATAGGCGACGAGCCTGTTACATTTGGAACCTCAGGGAAGCTGTACAATAGCGATCTGGTAATGTATGATAGGAAGACATCATCATACTGGAGCCAGATTACCGGTCAGGCTATCAGAGGCGAGCTGGCAGGTCTTGCGTTGGAGAAGGTCCCAATTGATACCATCCGCTGGGGCGACTGGAAGGAGATTCATCCCGATACCCAGGTGCTCTCACGGGACACAGGCTTCAACAGGGCTTATGGTCAAGAGCCTTACGCAGGTTATTATAACGGCGGAGGACCTATCTTCCCTGTAGCGAGCAGTGATTCCAGACTCCCCGAGAAGACGATAGTTCATGGGGTTTCCATAGATGGATTGGCAAGAGCGTATCCAGAACAGTCGATAGCCGATGTTGGCGGGATAGTCAACGACATCATTGGGAGCGTAAACCTGCTCATCGTCCAAAACCCCGATCAGATCACTGGACCAGACGGAGGGCTCGGTTCTAGGGTAGTCTCGAGCCGCGTGACTAGGATCTTCGACAGGACGGTTGATGGTATAGCGCTGGACTTTGAGATCATCGGTGGAAAACTCTTCGATAAGCAAACTGGTTCTGAGTGGTCCTTCGAGGGCGTGGCATTATCAGGTCTCCATGAGGGGAAGAGCCTTACCCGAATACCTAGCACTCCAGAGTTCTGGTTTGCCTGGTCCTCGTTCTATCCTGATACCGAGATATTTCGAGCTAACTAGGATCGGAGTGACAGATAAAGTAAGGTTTGAGGCCTAAATTCCCATGCAGAGCTGGGTCTGGGAGAGAGCTAGGGTGCCTCCCCAAACACCCATTAGGAGATATGACGATAGAGACGGTCTCTTAGAAAGCTCTGGAAGATGAAGGTGATCCCCAAGAGAGCAAGAATTATGGTACCTACAAGCCCAGAACTAACTACGAGTCCCGCTATGAAAAACTGACCGCCAACAACAGTCATCCCCTGCGGAGATCCTCCGATGAGAAGTCCTATCCCGTTACCAATGTATTCAGCTATTGTGGGGCCGTGGTAACCTGTTACCATCTGGAAGGTGTACAGATTAGCCAAGACATACCAGAGGGCAGCCAGAGCCAGGAGAGATATTCCGAGAACCTGTGTAATCTTCAAATCTCTTAACATTAAGGTATCTAAGCAGTATTCTTAAGGGTTAATCTCTGAAAGGTTCTTAGAACCAAGAGGAACTCTGGAGATCCAGCTGCCCTGAAGTCGTGCTTTTGAAGTTGTCTCGATGCCTTCTCCATGCGCGCGCGCTAGTTAAGGGGGATTCAATGCTTACATCAAATCCTATCGATGAATAATTGGGAACCTAAAATCACATTCCACAAGAGGAAGATCTACCCTGGCCACTTCATGATTAGTGTCGCTATATTCCGACGATCTTTCAGACTGTCAAGGATACACTCTCTTATCGGAAAGGAACTTGGAACCAGGCTTTTGCGAAGTTGATTGCTATTTAAGAATAGCGCGCGCGTCTGAGTAATCAATATCAGGATCCATATGACGTTAAGGTGGGCGGGGTAAACGACTATTG
>JACZWF010000096.1 GCA_022572285.1 Nitrososphaerota archaeon
GGTCAGTTACGGTTCCGCGGACTGTAGAAATATCAGGTGTGGAGCGCTACACAACTCCTGAAGGGATAGTGCTTCGAGTAGATTCGCCTATCGACGCGAATCTTAGATATTACCATCAATGGCTTGTTACCACGAACCAAATCGGGCTCGACGAAATAGCAATCGAATTCTCGTCAATGGGCGAGAGAGCCAATGAAGCTGTTTCTGCCGGCTCGGCTGTTTGGATAGATCATGGATCAATTATCTCGATTGATAGAGAGATACAAGGAGAGACTCCGCTGGAAAGATGGATATCTAACAGAGGGTCTTGGATTGTGACTTCAGCCAGCACCATCGATTTGAAGTACATGAAACAATATTTGCCCACACTAGTAATGCGAGGCCTAGGCGATTACCCAGTGAGCATTCAATTCAGTCAGGGAGGAGCTCAGGTCAGCGGATTTAGCTCCTCGAGCTGGTCGGAATGGGTAGATGCAGGAAGCACTGTCAGAGTCGAGAACTCGATCTCCGGCAAGCCTGGTGAGCGATGGATAGCTGAAGATCAAACTTCTTTTGAAGCGGGCCCGCTTGGGCTCACCATCGATTATAGACATGAGGTTAGCATTTCGATGGTCTTCTTGGATGTAGAAGGAATAAGGACTCTGCCTCAAGACCCCTCGAGGGTTATCATTGTTGATCCGGAGGGAAGAGAAATGGAGGTTTCTTCCTTCTCAGGGATCTGGGTCACTGATAGTGCTTGGCGAGTGAAGAGCATAAGATGGGAAGGGATTGATCTTGCCCCGGCAGCTGCTTTCAGTTTTCTTCCAGAAGCCGGCGGTACTTGGACTATCCCCACAAGGGTGTATGGCCTCTCATTTCAGGTAGCAGATCTCTTCGGAGTTCCCATTCGGGATGCGTCAGTACTTTTGACGATGCCCAACGACTTGAAGGTAGCAAAGTCGACTGATGTCGCAGGAGTTGCTTCATTCGACATAGTGCCGGATGGTGAGTATCAAGTCGAAGTAGTCTACCTTGGACAGGAAGCACTTTTGGAAGGGACGGTCTCACAGGATTCTGTTCGGGAGCGACCTCTTCTCATCTCGTTCTCTTACGCTGTGATAACATCTATTGTCGTGTTGATTCTGCTCATAACGATACCAAGTATTATACTGGTTAGAAGAAATAGGTCGAAGACCGCTAAGAGCCAGGTTGACGAGTAATTTCTGTCTGCGAATTAGACAGGTTCGAGCCCTGTCTTACCTTCCATGAAGACTGTAGTTCCACACTCAACGCAGGCATACAAATATCCAAACTTTCCACCGCTGGTCAAAGCTATACGACGCTCGAAAGATTGACCCCACGAGGGTACACCGATCTCCTCAAAATCCCTTTCTGTGTCGCAAGTCCGGCAGTGTCTCTTGTTCACGCTTCCGAATGCGGCTCCCCTCGCTTTAAGCTTATTCAAAAAAATGAGAATATTTGAAACAGTTTTTGGTCATCCAAGAGAATGCGAAGACCTGCTTACTAACTTCGTAAGTCACGACTCCCCGGAAAGGACTTGGATACCTTGCCCCAATCGCTATTAAGAATATCTTGAATAGGTTCGATGGTTAACCTTTCTAGGAGTTGAAGGAGTTCAGTTGTACTCAATTCATCGATCTCAGATTTCCTAGCTCTTGCAACCTTAGCTACCTGTCTCTCAATAGTCTCGTCCTCCTCAATCATCTTGCTTGCACCCTTCGCCAAAAGCTTGAGATTTGGATCGCTGGGGTTAGCCCGTCCGAGCAGTAGCATTCCCGTGGTGGTAGCGCTGACAAGGACGTCTGCCCAACCAGAACGAGTGAGTGTCGCATTAACCTTCTTACCTAAAGTCGACCTAACGTAATTGGCAAGGTCAGAATGTAGAATCACTTCAGCTTTTTTCAGTGATTCCCTAAATGCTCGTAGATCTCTGATGCTAGACTCGAGGGTCTCAATTACCAAATTCTCTTCCCCTATCTCTCATGGCTCTAAGAAAAGAATCTAGACTGGAGTGGAGGAATGCGTCATTGATGTCTTCATATTTATCAATCCAGAACTTGTATCTTTCCAGAACGAGCAGCATTGCAACTTCGAGCTTACGAGGATCTATCGCTAGCTCATCTCCTTGGAGCAGATCTATTATGGGCTTGAAGATCTCCATCTTGCCCTTCTCATACCCATATTCTTTCATCTCTTCCATCACTCTATCTATCGTCGTGTTCCAAATACCAAACTTTGCGGTTGTTTCATCTTCTACCCTTTGGAAGCCCTTCAAACCGTCGGCTCTCAGGGATTTGATCTCGGATACTACGTTTTCACTAATCCTTAATCCTTCTTTCTCAAGGCGCTTCAGACGGGAGACCAATTCTTGTTCTCGGATTTTCATTGACTGCCGTATCTCCGCCTCCGATTCCTTTAGAGTCTCAATCGCGGATTTCCGTCTTCTTTGTTCACTTTCGAGCTGCGAGACCTTCCTCTCATAATGAGTGATGGTCTTCTTGAGGCTTCCATACTTCTCAACTTCACCTTTGAGGTCGTCCAGCGTAACTCCCCCTTTTGCAAGTGCCTCTTCCCAGCCAATTATGGCTCCCTTCTTTACCCCTCTCTTACCCAGTGATTTAATGGCGTTGATGACTTCCTTCGTGTCTACCATATCTCTATGCAATGCATTCAACTTTGCATTTTCTAGTTTCAGTTCTGATTGGATCATTTCTAGCTCAGAGTTTGCTTTCTCTACCTGATAGTCGAATCCGACTTTCTCATCATATTCTTTAAGATCATTGAAGAATTTCTCTATTATCTGATGGGGAGAAAGATTGCGGGCAGAACCAATTCTGAGAAGTGTCTGGCGGAGTTGCTTGAGGAAATCGGTCGTGAAGCCCAACCTCTTAACCATATTAAGCTCTGAGCAGATTTCCTTACTCTTCTCGAGCCTCTTTTGACATTCCTGATTTTCGACCACATGAGTTTCAATACTCTTGATGAGATCCCTATCTTCCTTAGCTAACGATCTATGGTCGCCTGCTTCTCGAAGCAGACTCTTAATATCATAATCCTGTTCTTTCAGATTCGAAAAGATATTTGCCGACCTTTCGGTCTCCAAATCCATGTCCACACCGAACGGCTTCAATCCTTCTCTAACCCTGACATATCTATCGACGCTCTCTCTTGTGGTGTGCTTCTCCTTTAGGGCAGACTGCTCCTCCTCCCTTGCCTGAGTAAGACGAGTTTTGATGTCCGCAAGTTCCTGCTTGGTTCTAGCAAGCGTATCAGCTTCCTCCTTCACCTTCAGAGGAATACTCTCATAGGACAACTTCGACTCTTCTTCGATGTCTATCAACTTGCAGGCCGATTCAGCAACCGACTCCGGACTCCTCCCTCTCTCAATTGATTTCTTGTAGAGACCATCGGTAAAGGATTCGATTCTATTTAGGTCAACCCCCATCCGCGTCAGGTTTCTAGCAATCTTTGACCCTTGGAGGGCCCCGGGAATATCATAACCATCTTTTCTTAGCTGCACTGTCATTTCTCGAGATCTTTTACCTTCTGGACCAATCGTCTGTTCGAGATCTTTCCAGATCATGGAGATACTTCCGTTACTAGCATCACATGCACTATTAGTTTCATCTCTTGAGTCGCCTAGAAAGTAATGTCCGATTACGCAAGCCCTCGTGTTGGCTGTGATCGTTCCCATCGTAGTATAAGTACGAAGACGCACGTTATATCTATTGAAAATTCTATAGACCTGACCCGAAATATCTGAAAGATACACAGACTTTCAGTAGAAAGCATACAGATGTTATTGGCGTCAGAGCCGTCATTATTTGAATAAGGGTAGTTCTGTATCGTCATTATCGTCAATATTGTGGAAGATACTGTTTGTGCGGCATATGTTTGACAACATTGTCGCTGAATAGGTTCAGTTATTGGACTGATACTGGTTGCCTAACAACATTATTTTTTTAACGCAACTATGGAAATTGACGGCATTTGACGGATTAATATTACGGAATTGACGGCCCTTGTATCTTCGTTCCAGAAACGGCCAAGGATCCTTGGGATTACGCCACTGGAGGATCCGTACTAGATTCTTATTAACGGTACCAATTTCTACAAACGTCCATTCTAGTGACTGAAGTTAGGGTCCTAGAGGAGGATTACGGAGTCTTAGCGCGATAAGGATTCCTGCTAAGGTTACCTCCCCCACTAACTTTTTCCCTTTAACCACTGGGGCGACTATGAGCCCACTGCTGAGCATCCACCCTAAGGCCTTGATGAGATCATCTTCCGGCTTAACGAATGCTCGTTCGCTGTACCTCTTGATTTGATCTTTTACAGTCTGCTTCCCTAAGGTGTGAAGAACGCCTAATTTGTTCAAATCACCAAGTTGAAACTTGGCCCAATCAATCACATCAGCATGGAGTACCAACCCTTTGAATTTCTTCCCACGATCCACGACAAAAATTGAGCTATGGGGTGATTCGTATATTCTTTGAATAAGGTCGCTCATTCGGGTGGAGTCGGATACAATAAGGGAAAATTTTGGTTCTTTTTGAATCTCTTTTACTAGAGTTTGCATGCGAGAACTAATGAAGAAGGTCTGATAACTCTTTCCGCATGTCCTAGTTCCACTTCAAAAGTGTATAGATCACAGATGTTTTGTATGTATGATTGTCTTCCTGCATTGAATAGCGCGCGCTAGTAAATGAGTGCGGGGAGTATAACATAAGAGCCAATTTTTGGGTTCCACGTGGACCAGCTAGTACGCGCGCGCTACTTACCAAATGGCTGGGGCCAGATGGAATAACTGGTCAGTCTGTCCCTCTGAAGGTTAATAGAATTCCGAGGGGGAATACTCCTACACGGATAGATACCAGAGTGAAGGAAGGTGACATTACAGAAAATATCAACGGAGAACTTATTGTTTGGGGTAATATGCAAGACGAGGAGCTCAGGACTGTTGAAGTGAGGAGGGTCAAGATTCCCTGCGAAACCCTCTTGTCTCCCGACCAGGAAACACATTCGATCTTCTGAGGTCTAACCCCATGAGGATCCGGCAATCAGAGATCCAGTTTGGACCAACAAGCTTGTTCTATGATTTTCTTGGCGTGGAAGAACCTGCCTCGCCTTCCCTAGAAGTCTAGGGAAGGGGCAACCTCCACATCAGCAATCCTGGCTTGCGTGAAGTCCGCTTGTGTTAAGGCGCACACACATTACGGATGGATTTCCACACTCATTAACTTCATCCACACACACGTTAATAAATGGGAAACCGCCGTAGCGGTTGTCTCCGGTATCTAGATTTCCGGAACCGAATGGCGTAAAAATGACTACGGCCAAGACGCCTCCTAATAGGGCCCCAACAATGAAGACTACGATGACTCCGGTTTGAACCTTTGAGACTCCACTTCGAGAAGATGAATCTGTCATGCCCTCTACCTCCTTTCCTCTCTCAGTATCCTATCAGTCTCGTTCTGAATCCAGTCGTTGGGATATCTACCATAGGCGTAGAAGTAGTGAGGTGCCAGAGGACATATCGCCCAAATAACAATTGGGAAGATGGGCCAGGGAAAGGTCAAGACCCCGAGGAATGGTGCAGAGTAGTACCAAAGTCCTACGAAAAGGGTGTTCACTAATGCATAGACAGTTATGTGCCATCGGAAACTATATCGGGCTTCTGCGATCTCCTGAGCTCTCCATCTCTCATTCACGTCAATTCCATCACGGTTGATGACTTGTGACATATGATATCCATAACATGTTTACGGTATATGCTTTATACCCCACCTGCGGGGTAGGTATATATCCCCCGTGAGGAGTGGGGGCTTCAGTATACTCCAGTACACATCTTCGAAGCTTCTTCGTTGGTGGGGAGCTGGTTGATCACAGATGATGGAATTCTAGTGGACAGGAGAAAGATAGCGTAGGGTTCTCTTACCAGCTAGCAACAAAGCCAAGCGCGCAAGCATCGCGGTCATCTCGCCGCGATCGGAGGGCTGATCACTGAGGCTATCTCATTAAGATTACTCTACGGTGGGGCGAAGACGAATCTGAATATTAGGGGAGCTTATTGGCACGTGATTCAGACGTTTGTCGGCAGTCTGATAATTATCATTGCAAGATAATTGTGAGGTTGTCGTCATAACTTTCACTGGCTTCTCAACCGTACAAATTGAGACAGAAT
>JACZWF010000097.1 GCA_022572285.1 Nitrososphaerota archaeon
GATGAATGACATCGAGTTGCGAATAATTGGAGATGGACCGGAGAGAAAGAACTTGGTCCACCTGGCTCGGGTATTAGGAGTGAGCAACAATGTGAGCTTCCTTGGAGAAATGACGGGAGAACCTCTTTACAAGAACTATGCGGACTGCACCGTTTTTTGTATGCCCTCCAGAACACTGAAAGATGATATTGAAGGATTTGGCATAGTCTTTCTCGAGGCAGGAGCGTTTGGGAAACCCTCGATCGGGACATGGAGTGGCGGGATACCTGAGGCTGTACTTGATAAGCAGACGGGACTCTTGGTGGAAGAAGGTAACGTCATAGCCCTGAAGGATGCCTTGAGAACAATTCTGTTGAACAAGGAATTGGCAAGGAAAATGGGTGAGAAAAGCCGACATCGAGTATTGAAAGAGTTTACCTGGAGAATTGCTAGCGAGAGGCTCCTGATGGGTCTATACGGAAGCGAGAAGGATTAGAGTTGACGCCGCCCGCCTGATGGACGAAATGATAGAAGATTGCCCACTTCTCCTCCATAACCAGTTATATCTGCTAAAGGTTAAGGCCTACCAATTTATGTATGCTGAGAGCAGGTCCGAGAGTCGGAAACGATTGCTTGACGGAGACATCTCAATCTGTGTAGTAGGGTTGGGTAGAATCGGTCTTCCAACAGCTACTCTCTTCGCAGAAGCTGGAGCTAGGGTGTTGGGAGCCGATGTTAACGAAGAGCTGGTCGCCCGTCTGAATTCACAAGAGTGTCAGCTTACTGATGAGGACGGTCTACCAGAAATGTTCTCCAAGGTAGTAGCAGAAGGGAAACTATGGGCTACCACACACGTGAGCGAGGCGGTCTCAAGCGCAGATGTAATAATAATTTGCGTACCAACGCCAGTCGACTCGGCGAAAATACCAAACTATTCCTATGTGGAAGCTGCTTCGCATGACATCGGTAAAGGCTTGAAGTCGAGGAGCCTGGTGGTTGTAGAAAGCACCGTCGGGCCAGGAATAGTCGAAGATTTCATTATGCCCATTCTTGAAGCTGACTCTGGCCTAAGAGCTGGCCTTGAATTTGGCTTGGTAAGCTGCCCTGAACGGGCAGATCCCGGTAAAATCATCCAGCATATGAAGGAAATTCCAAAAATCATAGGAGGTATAGACTCCCAAAGCACAGAAGCAGCAGCTTCACTTTATGAGAATGCTCTGGGTGTCAAGGTAGTTAGAGTGTCAGATCCAAAAACCGCTAACGCAATAAAGTTAACGGAGAATCTCTTCCGAGATGTCAACATAGCGCTAGCGAATGAATTCGCTGTACTCTACGAAAAGCTAGGTATTGATATGGTTGAGGTAATCAAGGGGTGTTCCACCAAGTATAATTTCATGCCTCATTATCCCGGCCCAGGTGTCGGGGGTCCATGCTTACCAAGCAATCCCTACTACCTGATAGTTGAAAGCTTGAAAGTCGGGAGTATCCCCCATCTGATTAGACTCGCGAGAGAGATCAATGATGCGATGCCGGATCATGTCGTAGACTTGATTTCAGGAGCTCTCAACGATACTGGGAAGACACTGAAGGGATCTACCATATCACTCCTGGGTCTAACTTACAAGCCTGAGGTGAGAGATATACAACAAAGCCCCATGGAGAAGGTATTGGTCAAACTACAGAGACTAGGTGCAACAGTACGATCATACGATCCAATGTACAAGGGAGAAGTGGTATTCGGAGTGAAAGTCGAAGAGACACTACAAGATGCAGTAAAGGAATCTGATTGCGTCGTCATCGGTACTCTGCATAAGGAGTTTGAGACCCTCAATCTTGATGCCTTCGTCAAAGCTCTAAACATGCCCGCAGCAATTGTTGACACTAGGAATTCCCTAGATCCAGGCGATGTGATAAATCATGGATTCGCATATCGCGGCGTGGGAAGGCCGGTGAGCAAATGGATTAGCTCCGAAGCTGATGCAAAGGTAGGTTTGGTTATTGATTTGGATAAACGTCCAAAATTAAGGTCATAAAGCTACGACTATCGGGAGATCCTTGTCATTCTCTCTTGGATTTCATCTTCGCGAGTGAGAAGAATAATCGTTAGATAATCGAAGAGCGCAGCCTCATCTATCCCCTTTAGAACTTGGATGAGGGAATAAAGAGTAGCCACGTCTTTCAGGCCCTTTTTTCTCCATATTATGGAAAGTCGCTCTTCATTAGTAGAGACTCTTTTATCGAATTCGGGCGTTGTGCGATAAGTCTCATCCAAAGGTTCCAGAATCCCTTTCTCTGTCAGCTCAATTATGTAAGACTCATTTTTTTGAAGATTCTGCCTCTTTAGAACCGCCATGAGTCAAATTGAGTCTGTGATATTCATAGACGCTAGTTTGTAACAACAGATACAATCATAAAGTTCTGATCAACAATGGCTGTAGTGTCGAATCAATGAATAGCAAAATCCTGTTCATAGGCCCTATAGTCATCTTTGTAGTCCTCGTTCTCACTTTCACATTTCTGGCTGTTTCTGCCTACAATGCATCAGAGCCGCTTGGTACGCTCAGAAGGTTCTCATCTCTACTTCCAAAAGTATTTCAGCTGGTAGCGTTTGGTGGTCTGCTTTCAATCGTAGCGACGATAGGTATGAAACGAATACGTTCGAATATCCTGGTGTATCCTCCTCTCTTTTTGATCCTACTAGACCTAGATCATCTACCCTCTCTCTTCGGAATAGATCAACCGATCCGGCCGGCTCATAGTCTGATATTCCTTCTGATTTCTCTAATTGCTATCTTCGCCTTTGAGAGCCGCAGACCTGCCATTCCTTTGACTCTTATGTCATCATTCCTGGGTCATTTAGGATTAGACTCCCCGCTCTTTCCGTTGTTTGCTCCGATTTCATCAGAACTTTACTCATTTAGTACCATAATCTCTATGACCCTAGTTCTCAGCTCCATAATTCTAGCAATGATTTCAGGTAGGATGTATCAGCGAGCCGAATCGGAGAAAAACGATCGGCTGGAATTCTCTATAACTGATGCACCATCAACGCAGCTTAGTCGTGATTGCAGCTGAAACCGGACTGATCTGTGGTCGGATGTATGGCAATGCAATGGACCAGAATATTATGACCCATGACAAGAATAACCCATACCCTAGAAATGTGTGGACCGCTAAACCAGTCTCTAGTCCAGCTGCATAGATCGTCATGAAGATGACGCCTAGCCTAATAAGGTTCACCACAAAGGTTCCGAGAAAACCAATAGCTACCACCAGGAGCTTCCGATTCCTGGTTCCTCCCATGTCTACAAGCATCAGACTCGCAAGAGAACCATAGGCGAGCATCCCCTTAATCCCCGTGCATGGACCATCAATCTGCAGATTGTATACCCCGTGCGGTGTTGATAATCGAACGATGTTGTCGATGACTTGTGCTTGGATTCCGAATCCACCCAAAAAATTAGCCATTAATCCCGCAAGTGCATATTCTAGGCTCCTTACTTCTTGTATTGCAAACTCTGCCTGATATGCAACTATCATGATAACAAAATATAACGCCGGCAGACTGAGCATCTTGAAACCACGGATACCGTAGAAGATTATCGAAACGCCGACAAATACCACTAACATATCAACCAGGCCAAAACTTGCTCCACCAAACAACCCGAGGAGGTTTCTGCCAAAATTTCCCAGAATCAAAGCTACGCCCAGAATAGCTTCTAGAAAGTTACCCCGGTGTTCAGAATTTTTAATTTTCTCCCACTTTACTCCAATCCAAACTAGGAGAGTCATTATGGTTGCCAGTAGGAAAGTCCATGAAGTACCTAGTATCAGAAGCGTCAGGGGGTTGAAATATGTCAGAAGAAGCAGCGTGACGAAAGCATGGGTACGGTGAAGTTGCAACAGGATTTCACTGAAACTGCCCCGGTAAGGAGAAGGCGAATATTAAGTATTGGGAACTTTCCCCGCCTTCGTTCTAGTCCTTTATGATTCGAAATTGCTATTTAGAATCCGGATAACTCCGACTCAAAAGAAGTCTATTCCATAAGATGAGCAACTTGAGGAAACTTGGCCAATTGGACTATTAGAGACCTAACCACCTAAGGAAGAAATGGCTCTACGAGATTATCTGAATCCCACAGAACAGGTATCTTTCAAAAGCGGTGCGACCGTCAAACATGGCGGAAAAGATTATCAAGTAATTGTGACAGATCGACGCCTGATCCTTTATGGGAGAAGAGGCATTGTGATAAAAAACGACGATGTAATTACGGAAAGACTCGATAATGTTCAGGAGATTAGGTATCGAGAAAAGGGATTAATCAGCAAGAGAGGCATCATAACGATAGAGGCGGTGCGATCAATTCAACTCGTGGGTGATGCATCAGAGATGAGAAGGATATTCAATTCACTTTTACAGGTTGTCCAATGAATCTTAGAAAGATGTTGATTGACTTTTTGGTTTATTCTTGTTAATCACTCACTGTTTATTCGACGGTTCAGACGGATGGGTGTAGATATTCAAATGAGCAATTTTGAAAAAAAATGGGCTAAGCAAGAGAAAGAATCCTTTGGGGACGCCCTGAGGGATTCGATCAGACCGAAGACAGGAATGAGGGAGGGAATAACGGCGGCACAGAAATCCATCAAAGCAGTGATGTCGAAGCTCGACGCAAAGAGTGCCCGATTGAAAGAACAAGATTCGCGAATATTTCAAGGAGTAGTAACTGCGACCCAAACCCACGACACTGAGAGAGCATCAATATATGCAAATGAGCTCGCCGAAATACGAAAGATACACAGACACATTACACAGACAAGGCTTGTCTTGGAACAGATCAACCTGAGGATCGGTACAGCACAAGACATGGGTGATGTAGTGGCATCAATCTCACCGATAATCTCAGTAGTGAAGGGAATGAGGGGGTCGCTGCAAAGTATAATGCCAGACGCAGGAGCTGAGATGGAGGGGATAGGAAACATGCTCAACGACGTGATGGCAAGTTCAGGGGAACTAGGAGGTTCGTTCACAACAATAGCTTCGACAAGCGAGGAGAGTGAAAAGATACTTGCAGAAGCCTCTACTGTAGTTGGGCTCAAAACAGAAGACAAGTTCCCGGATATCCCTAACCCAGTCGAGTCGGGAGAATACAATCAGTAAAACTAGAATTGGGAAACGGGCCTAGACATGATCTGGGCCCTAGCCCCAGCAAGAATAGTGTTGCACATTAGCTAACAGAGTTGTTTCGAATATTAGAAACCATTTCTGGAATAGCATATAGATTATCTATCTCATATGAAGCTAGGTCTGCTCCGGCCTCCTCCGATGTAATAACCCTGGACGCCAACAGAATTGTCGTCATGCCGAGATGCTTGGCGGTTTTAATCTCCATCTCTATTCTATCTCCTACGTATATGCTACGGTTAGGAGCTAGCCCCAGCTTTGAAAGGGTGTATAGGTATGGCTCCGGATCGGGTTTTAGGCCCGATTCATCACTGGTAACTATGACATCAAAAACACCTTCGCCAATCCCTAATGCAGTGATTATCCCCTCCACCAAGGATCTGCCAGTGTTAGAATGGAGTGCTAGAGAGAGGTTTGCGCCTTTGAGATCCCTCATCATGGTTCGCAGCCTTTCATCTTTTTCTATTAGCTCATTAATCGGCATCGCTTCGGCCATTCTTGCGAAGAAGAGACTGCTATCGACTCCTATGTGTTGGATCAGTTTGGTGAAACCGTGCTTTATGGACCTCTTGCCTGCGTTAAGTAGCGTTATGACTTCTTTCTCTGATTTGTTAAGGATGATGGATAGAACTTTGGGGTATGTTAGCTGGTATACATCATAATACTTTTGAGATCTGTTTAACGTTCCGTCCATATCGAAAATAATCCCATCAATTTGCATAAAACCTACCTACTGCGGATCAAACAAATGATTCCAAATAAACACCTGGGCGGAAATTTTGGATATGGTTTTGCTAAACCAAGTACGGAGGGAATAATGCAGCTTTCTAGTCCATTTAGCGCGCGCGCGTAAATTCGAGATAGAATACTTCATGGTCTTCTCATACATGCCTTGAATGTTAGGTATTTCACTCCAATCTAAGAGGTAAGTTGAGAGTCCTTTGTGACGAGCTCGCTCTGCTGGTCT
>JACZWF010000098.1 GCA_022572285.1 Nitrososphaerota archaeon
ATCATCGATCCCACCACAGCGGATTAGCCTGCTTTCCTGCCCGCGCCGCGTACAGCATCGGTCGGACACGCCACGGCCTTCTCGCTTTGAGCGGCCCCGCCAACCCCGAACCCAGGCTTGCCGCCATTATTTTGTGACGCAGCTAGAATACGCCCCCAACGGTCTGGATCAGCCGGGGCGGCCCCGATATGTCACTGATCGCCGAACTCAAGCGCCGCAACGTCTTCCGGGTAGGCGTGGCCTACGCGATCGTGGCTTGGCTGCTGCTGGAAGTGGCTTCGGTCATCTTCCCCGGCCTACATCTGCCGGACTGGACTCTTACCTTCCTGATCATCGTCATCCTTGCTGGCTTCCCGCTCGCCTTGATCGTGGCCTGGGCGTTCGAGCTGACGCCGGAGGGGATCAAGCTCGAAACAGCCGTGGATTCCACCGAGCCCGTCACCCGCAAGGCCAGAAGTAAACTCGATTTCGCGATCGTCGGACTGCTGGTGATTGCTGTTGTTTACTTCGCCGTGGATAAGTTCGTACTTGAAGGCGGTCGTATTCCAGCGACCGGATCGAATGGGCAAGTTAAAACGATCGCGGTGCTTCCATTCGCCAACATGAGCGGCGACCCAGAACAAGAGTTCTTCTCCGACGGCATCTCCGAAGAACTGCTCAATGTGCTCGCCAAGGTGAAGGGCCTGCGAGTGACCTCGCGCACCTCGGCGTTCGCGTTCAAGGGCAAAGACATCTCCATCCCGGAAATTGCCGAGAAACTGGGCGTCGAGCACGTACTGGAGGGCTCGGTGCGGATGGCCGGTGACCGAGTACGGATCACGACCCAGTTGATCGACGTCGAGACGGACTCGCACTTGTGGACAGCCTCCTATGATCGTGAGCTGTCCGACATCTTTGCCGTGCAAGATGAGATCGCAGCGAAGGTCGGGGAAGCGCTGAAGGTCGCCTTGTTGGGCGTTGATTCCACGCTAATCCGCTCGATCCCCGAAACTTCGATCGACGTCTACAGCGACTACCTTCTGGCGCGGCAGAAGCTGGCGAACGTTAGCTTTTTGGGGATGGGTGAAGCCGAGTTTCTTAAATGCTCTCAGCACCAGGATCATCAGGTCTTCGTGTTTCGCGCTTCTGATCGCTTTGGGGACTCTGGGCTCGTAGGAATTGCCAGTTTGAAAGTTGATGGCTCTCGCGGTCAAATCCAAGATTTTGTGCTGAGCTGCAGAATGATGGGACGAGGCGTGGAACGAACCATGCTGCATGTACTAGTTAATTATGGTCAATCCAGAGGCTTGGAGGAAATCGTCGCCGTCTATCTCCCGACTGAGCGAAACAAACCGTGCCTGGAGTTCTTCCAGAAGGGTTCCGGTTTTGACCAGCGCGGCGCAGAAAACCACTTCGCCTGGGACCTGAATAATGAGTATCCAGCCCCCTCATTCATCCAATTGGAGATGGACGCTGGAGATCAGGGATGAACCTGCCGGCCCTGAACATCTTTGGTGACGAAACAGAATTCGACCATGTTGGAATAGCTGTAGAATCTATTGATGAAGTTTTACAAGGAGGGGATAAAATCTCAGACAGCATTCAAGATGTCTCTGTTTCCTTTACGTCTGTTCACGGCTTAACGGTAGAGCTTATCGAACCAACTAGCATGAATTCGACTATAGTTAACATGATGAAAAAAGGATGCAAGATTCTTCATATTTGCTACAGAGTGCCCGATCTCGGTATTGCCATCCAAAATGCCCGACGGAATGGTGTGCACCTCATTGCTCAGCCTGTTTCTGCGAGAGCATTTGGAAACAGAAGAATCGCTTGGCTCTAGCAAGACATTGGGATTGTTTGAGCTCTTAGAAGACCCGAAATCATGAATGATAATTGAGAGGAGTAGCGCGGTACAAGAAGATACGGCGGACGCCGTTAGAAGGATAGAGAGTGTTGCAAACCAAGTGACTGTGGAGGAGGCTCGAGAAAGGAAACGTCTAGATCAAATAATGCAGCCAAGATGATGTCGATGAACAGGGACAGTTCCATGTCTAGGCTCCGGATGAAGCGCTTCCTAATGAAAAGATCGTGATAAGGGTGAAGAAGTATGTCTTTTTCCTGCTTAATGTACCATAAACTCTCCGGAGTTCCAGGCCGGCGGAATTATTCAGATCAATATTCGATTGATACTTCAGCCTTCCGTGAACATGTTTCATTATTGCAGGATGAAGGGTATGTCATAGAAGACATTGCGACATTCACTAAACGAATTATCGAGAGCCGATCCATTCCTGAGCGATATGTTCTCCTCACCTTTGATGATGGGCACAAGAGCGGTCTCGATGCTGCGGAAATCCTTTCTGTATTTCGAACCAAAGCTACGTTCTTTTTAACAAAGAGTTATTGTGAACAATTACCCGATTACTTGTCGCCCGAAGAGATTCGCTCCCTTCGGACAGAGGGCTTCTCCATCGGTACACACGGCGTTACTCATTGTGGGTTGCCATTTCTCTCTTATAAGGAGATCCGGAGAGAACTTGCAGAAAGCAAGCACTGGCTTGAGGAGATTCTTGGAGAAGAGGTGACTATGATATCGGTCCCTGGCGGATATATCGATGACAGAACGCTCGCCCTTTGCTTTGAACATGGATATCAAATAGTTGGGAACTCTGAGGAACAGATGAACTCACGATCCAATATTTCGTTGCCCCTTGTAATCAATCGAGTGGCAGTTCGACGTCATTTCAGTCTTAACACGATTTGGAGCATCGTTACTGGAGGAACATTCTTCTATTTTTGGCGGAGGGTAAGAGCGAAATCCCTCTGGCTGCCCAAAAGGGTATTGCATACATACAAGAAAACAGAATTAGTCTGCAGACCAAAGAGTATGGGAGAGGATGGTCCACATGGAGGTTCGACGCGTTAGGCAAGCGGACCTCGCTGCCCTTATGGACTTCTGGCGAAAGCTTAGAGGCCAAGGTCCAACGCCTGAGGATTTGTCCATTAAGGATTCGGAGAGGAGTGATCCATCGATCTTTGAAAATCCATTTTGTGTTCATGAGTCTACCTCTCTGATATGTCTCGAGGGCGGGGAGATTGTAGGTAATCTCAATCTTTCTGATTGTCCAGCCTGGCTTCATGGAAATCAGGTTGACTGTGTTTGGTGGCAGGATTTTTTCGTTTTACCCGATGAACGTGGAGAACCCCAAAAAGGGATTGGGGGACCTCTTGCCATGGTCGCGCAAAGGGTAAGTAATAGACATGCAGTACTAGGGACGCCGGGGCCTGGCTCGCCCGTATTTCAACTTTATGAACGGCTTAGATGGCGGTATTTAGGGGCCGTTCCGTTCTTCTTTCTTATCTTGCAACCTTCTCGCGTATTGCGCCAGCTGGAGTACTTGCGCAAGCGAGAGGTGCTCGGGAAAGCGGCCAAGGTAGGATCATATCTTTTAGTACCTGGCCTGTGTATCAGATGGTTGCATTACATTCGCGGTGCCTGGAAAGTGAAAAACAATCTCCGTGAAACCCATGTGGAGCAAGTTCGTGAGTTCGATGAACGAGCAGATAAATTGTGGCATGACTGTCGCTCCAAGTACTCCAACATCTTTGATCGATCGTCTAAGTACCTTAATTGGAGGTATAAGGCCCCGGGCTATTCACGGGCGATGGTACATAAGGGGAGAGAAAATATTGGATGGTTTGTCTATAAGTGTACCAAGATGAGGAATGACAAATATTTTGGGAACCTCACGGTTGGCACGATTGTAGACACTCTTGTGGATCCAACCAGTCGTGAGAATATAGCTGCAGCTCTAAGTCAAGTCGTCTCTCAGATACGCGAGAAGGATGCCGATCTCATTGTCTGCAATTTTAGCGAAAGGCGCATTGCTACCACAGCCAGAGCTCTCGGGTTTCTCCGGGGCCCATCGAATTATCATTTTCTTGCCAAGGGATTCGACTCGAATACACTAGGTAACTGGCACCTTACTAGGGGTGACTCAGACGGCGATGGCCAACTTTGAAAAAGAAAGACTTCAAGGTCAACAATCCAGGACCTTGATATACTTATCCCCCAAGCCCTCTAGTGCTGACGTTCTAGCCATGTAGGTTCTCTCCAGCGCAATAGACTGGCGATAGACCTTCAATCCTTACCCCTTGGATTGCCTAATTTTTGATTGCAGTTTATTTTTAAAACCCGCCCCGAGCACCTTTCCGAATTTCGGCAGGGCGTGGAAGTCACTAAAGCCTTGGTGAGGAAAGTCAGGGAGTCCCATTCGAATATGCTCTCGGAAACAAGAGTTCGAATGCGACTTTGGACCCATTGGTTGGTATAGAGAATGGTCGATGGATCGCTTGAGGAATAGTTCCGGCAGTTGATCTGCATATTAAGGCAGGTCACCCAATCCCCCAAGACCTGGAGGGCGATTCAATCCCGAAGAACCTCCCAATAGATTGTCTCCGTATCTTTCATGATTTCGCCTCCGGGAAGTTCCCCATCGCACTATTGTGAAGCCCAGGAGCCCTGGGGCTCCAGTCACCTCCTCTAGCCTTACTGCCTCCCGCTCCACCAACTCGTGACATGCCCAGCACAAGGTGAGGAGGGTCTCCATGAGATCCCCTCACCCTAAGAGCGCTGCACTAAGTGATGTGCCGCCAGTTTCCTTCGGCTGCGGCAGAAGGGATGGAGACACCGCCAGCGGTCACGCCCAGAGACTGCGGTCCGCAACTGGGCGAAGGCCTCCTTCTTTACCCGCACCCGTCTCTTCTTCCACAGGCTCATAGGTGGCTAAGAACTCTGCGGCAATCATCTCGGCCTAGAACCCCCGACTCTCAGGGGCCGTCATCAGGCCGGCCAACTGTAGGGCCCGCTCAAAGATCTCCCGTTGGGCCTGATATAAATAGATCGTGAAGGGCTCGGGAGCTTCTTGGTCCGTTTTGCCCTGAGCAATGAGGGCCTGAAGCTCCTGGGTGGTGAGCCGCTCGGCCCGCGCCAGCCAGACCGCCAGGTCTTCAGGCGTGGCCACCCGCACCACCCTCCCTTTTCCACTATTCCCCTAAAGGAGATCCCACCTCTCACATATCGCAGAGTCCTCGCGATCCACGGCATTCAGCTCCGCCCCCGTTCGTCCTGTGCATCATTCTCGTCCTGCCATGGCGGGCTTCGCTGAATATACCTACTACATTGCCCGTACCTTCGACGGTGACACTATCAGGCTCACCAACAGAGAGCAGGTCCGCCTCGAATTCGATGTTCAGAGACAGACCGTTCTGGAAGGCTATTATCCTAGGCCTATCTCTAGGACGGGAGGTTCATTAACTTCGAACTATTGCAATAGGACTATGCTCAGGTATCGTCTTTCCCCGCCTTCCAAAGCTTAGGAGTCACAAATCTATCAAAAGTTGGTTTAATTATGACGCATAACTTGGCTTACCCGTAAGAATAGAAAAATCAATTTCTATTTCTTAGGTTGGTCCTCAGGTCTAGCCTCCCAGAAAGGAACATCCATTAAGTCTCTCTTACAAGTTATACTGAAATCCTTGTTGCGAAGCCCCTAGTCCATCCATAAATGTTCTTCCATTGAAGAATTATCCTAAGCTTCATCGTGTTCCCTTGGTCGCAGTAATACGATACGGGGTTCGCTGCTATTGCTGAGCTGTATGGAAGGATTGTGGCTCCGCCAGGCCCCGAGAGCTCGAAGGGTTGATACAACTTAGACAAGCCGGCCTTCTTTCTCCACGTTTCCATAGAGTCCAGCCAGTTGTCTCCTCCATAGTTGACCTGAGTATCAAACTTAATGCCCACAGCTTTATAAGGAGTTGGGTTTAAAACTATCACCTGGCCACCGATATAAGCGTCGCTCTTGCTGCCGTAAGGCTTTGGTTCACCTATAGTTTGTACCTGAAGCTCCGGGCGGACTTTCTCAACAGCTTCTTTCTCTTCCCGTTGAGCTTTCTTCTTTTCTATCTCAGTCTGCTCTCCAAGATATCCGCATTGTTGTAGGCCAACAAACATTAGGATGACTGTTGCAAATGGGCTTATCAAGTGAGGTGGACCCGGTTTCTTTGGACAGGTAATTGTGTTAATGGTTGA
>JACZWF010000099.1 GCA_022572285.1 Nitrososphaerota archaeon
AGACATAAAAGCAATGCAATTCGGCCTATTCTACGAATGGCCCAACCCGGCTCTTCGCAACTGGAAGACCCTATTCGAAGAAGGCATTGAGCAGATCCAATACTCCGAGGAGATGGGGTTTGACTATTGCTTGATTGCCGAGCACCATTTCTCCAACTATGGCAACTCCCCGGCGCCGTTGCTTCAGGCGCTCTATGTGGGCCAGCGCACCAGTAGAATCAGGATCGCCACCGGCATCCTGGTTCTGCCCATTTGGGACCCTCTCCGGCTTGCCGAAGAGGTAGCGGTCTTGGATAACCTGATCGACGGCAGGTTCATCTGCGGCGTTGGCCGCGGTTACCAGCCCCACGAAATGTCCCGGTTTGGCATCGACTTATCGGAGTCCCGGCAACGCTACCTGGAAACCCTGGACGTTTTGCACCTGGCCTGGACTCGTGACGAGTCTTTCACCTACCAGGGCCAGTACATAAACGTCCCTCACGAAACTGTTGTTTGGCCCAAGCCGTTGCAAAAGCCTTACCCCCCGATGTGGCTTGCTGGAACCAGCGTCGAGAGCATGCAGTTGGCTGCGGAGCGGGACATGATGCCCATCACAACCGGACTGTTGGGCGCCGCAGGGGTACAATCCCACCTGAGCGCCCTGATTCAGGCCCGGGCCGCTTTAGGGAAGCCAATCAACGAAACCACTTTGGGACTCCAATGTATAACTCACGTGGCCGAAACCGACGCCGAAGCGGAAGCCCAGCTAAGCTATGCCCGGTGGCAGAACCGGGCTGGCCGCGCTCTGGCCCGGCTGGAAGTGAGACACGGGCGGGTGCAGGCAGAACCATACGAAGGCGAACCCGACGATAAGAGCTTTCTCGAACGCCTTTATTTCGGCAGCCCAGATACGGTCATTCGGAAATTCAAAGAAGCCGCCGCCATCGGAGCCACCCACGTTAGCAACTGGATGATGTTCGGTGGCCTGGAACACGATAAAATCATGCGGTCCATACGCCTCATGGGTGAGGAGGTAATTCCGGCACTCAAGGACGTCCATCCCTCACCGGAATTGTACCGGCGGCTGGCCCAAGTCTCGCCCATGACCACTGAGGAACTACAAAAGGCCCGGTTCGGCCCGGCGCCCTCCGACATTGTGGCTACGTGAGCCCGGTATTTGCCCTGGGGGTTTATGACTGCACACTGAATGTAATTAATGCTCATACTGGTCGTGGCATGGATTCCCAAACTCAATCTAGGTCATAGAATTTGAACGAAATTCCCCCATATCGGCCTTTTTAAAAATGGGGAATGAGGGGGAATGGCCAAGGTAAGAAGTTGTGCAGATGCTCTTGAAACAAAATAAGATTTTTTACGGTTGGTTCGTGGTGGCTGGCGCAGTGTTTGTGTCCTTTGGCGTGGCTGGCGGCCAGTTTTCCTTTGGCGTCTTCCTGAAACCCATGACCGAAGAATTCGGCTGGAGCAGGGGCACCCTCTCCCTGGCCTTTGGCACCACCTTCATGCTTTCGGGATTGCTGCGTCCCCTTGCGGGCTACCTGGCCGACCGGTACAGCCCCAAGGTTGCTGTTTTGACCGGCGTGGTGGTGATGGGGACCATGCTCCTCTTTATTCCCTTTATCCAAAACCTGGCCCAGCTCTTTGTGATTTTCGCCATAATGAGCATCGGGATAACCCTGGGCACCGGGCCCATTTTAACCAAGGTAATCAGCGCCTGGTTCTACACTAAACGGGGAATCACTATGGGGCTGGTAAGCGGGGCCAGTTCCTTTGGCGCAATGGTCCTGGTGCCGGGAACATCCGCCTTTCTGGTGCTAGGGGACTGGAAGCAAGGCTACTGGTTCTTGGGCTTGCTATTGTTGGCCCTTGTGCTGCCCGCTTCCTATTTGCTGATAAGGAACAGGCCCGAAGATGTGGGCATGGAGCCTTATAGCGGCTCGGACCCTGCGCGGGGCTCAAGCCGAGTATCTTCCGTTCAACGCCTGACCATGTTCGGCCGGGACGCCACCTTTCGGGAAGCTATAACTACTCCTCTTTTCAGGAAGCTCACCTTGGGGTACTTCGTTTGAGGGTACACAATGAGCTTCGTGAACGTCATCTCCAACAGTTATCTTGAACGGAGCACTCGAAAAGTCAACCTTTGTCACATTGTCATCAACAAACTCAGCACCGAATCTTTCGACCTGCTTTCGCATTAGACTCATCAGGTCAGGACCCATTATACCTTCAGGGAATCCTGGATAATTCTCCACCTCAGATGTTAGCATGAGCTGTCCTCCCCACTGAAAGCCAGAAATCACAAGCGGGTTTAGATTGCCTCTTGCAGTATACAGGGCAGAGGTAAGCCCAGCCGGACCTGAGCCTATGATGATAACTTTACGTATCAATACCACCAAACCTTCAACAAAGAGCAGATAATAGCCTTTTCCCGACGAAATATAGCTATATGATAAGGAAAAAATCACAATAATTAAGTATCGTAGAAAGTATCCCGGAAAAATGTGGGAGGAGTTTTTCATACTCCTCTACAGCATTACTCTGAACGTGAGCGGAGGGGGTCTATAAGCTTTCTCTCGTTGAGCCTGATCATTCGCCATCTCCTTCTTCTATCAAGGATACGCTGATCAGTGGGTAGCAACCTTCCTTGGCTTTGGATTTTCTGCCTAGCTCGCCTAACACTCCCCATCTTTCCCGCTAGCATCTGGAATTTCCTCCAGGGGATCTCTGGGAGATCCAGCTGCATAATCTCCCTCAGCCAAACCCACTGAAGGTAGAAGTCATTATTCTTTGCCTCGGGATACTTTGACAACAAGAACTCAACTTCTTCATTAGTACTCTTGAATTTTGGGGCTCCGTTTTCCGTACTCATTTCTAGAGGGATTATCCGGATTTGAAGGAATTAAATCTTATTGATGTGTGCTGTTGGATGTGATTCACCTATCAAAAGACGATCGAACAACCCTAATATCTGGGATTATACCTGGAGCGAGTAGTTTGGCAGCCGGTCTTAATGCAATCCAAATTCCTCTCTTCGCAGTAGAGCTGAAATTACTAGTTGCAACACTTGTCTCGTAGTCCTAGGAAGAAGGGAAGCGAAGGGAAGAGAGGACTGATAACAGAGATGGGTAAGACAGCGCGCGCGCTCGAGGGAAGAATACTTCAACAATGTACTCGAAGGCCTCCAAGGAGCCTCAAACTACGTATTCGGAAGAGTAACTGGTACAAGCAGGGGGAGTACTAGGACTGAATACATCGATAAAGTACTCAAGCAGATTCAGTTAGCCACATCCCGCGGAGTAGATGTTCGGTATATAATCCCCAGAACGTCTAGTAGGCTGAATCTTGGCTACAGGTATGTCAAGGCAGGAGCAAAGATACGATTTGACCCGGATCTACTTGTAAGCGATATTCAGTACATGATTATGGACCGCGGTCTAGTGGTATTAGGATTACCAGAGAAAGCGGGAGAAAGGGAACCCACTAGAAGTGGATATAAGATACCGTCGGAGGGACTCGCGACTCTACTGAAGACAGATTTTATGAAGCATTGGGATTCACCTGAGAGTAAAGATTACGACGAGTATCTCATGAGGATCCTCAATAGTATTAGGAAGGAAAGCGCAGAAACATCAGATCAGCTGATAGCCACCCAACTTAGCGTGGATTTGGATGAGATCCGTCGATTTAAAAATAATTCACAAACAAAGGCGAAGAAGTAGCAACATCTTCAGTTTACAATTATTTCAATAAATGTTCCTTCATGAAGATCTATAGAGTCCGCAAAACCAGCGTTTACCTCCAATACATATAATGCTGATACATTGGGTTGGTAAGATGGACATGCCCTCGAACACGGAGGAACATTATTCTCTATATGAACCACAATCCCATTACTATCGATCCATATGATATCAAGACTGAACCTCATATCCATCATCCAGAATGAGTAAGCTTGTTCTCTTCCAAATATGAAGAGCATACCATGATTCTCAGGTAGTGGATCTCTAAACATGAGACCGACCCTCCTCTCTTCAGGAGAGTCAGCAATTTCTAATGATAGTACCTTTCCGTTTACTATAGCTCGAGGTCCATTAAGCTCAGGCTCAACTATGGGTGGTTCTAGCGGGACCTCCGGTTCAATCAGAGGATCATTTGCAGGATTAAGTACAGGGTTATCGGGGACTTCAATTATAACCTCATTAGGATTAGATAACGGCTGCTCAGGGAGTTGAGCAGGATATACTAGGTATAGAGCTAATGCTACGACTAAGACTATGGCTATAACGCTTAGAAGCCCCCTATTCGCCATGCAGTATTCCTAATCCATCCTAATCTAATAAAGACACTCAGGATAACGAGTTTGCTCAGTTAGTTGCTTTTCTCGAGTTGCCTCAATGACAATTTCGTACAATTCTGTTACTCAACGCTATATAATGACCAAAAAATGCGGTCATCAAATTCGCGTGAGGAACCGACAAGGACCCGAACCTGTTCAATGCCATGTATGGCTCGCCAAGCGCGCGCTTAGACCACATCAGGCACACCACACAGACACAACACTGCCCTTAGACCACTGGAGTGCCTATACTGTATGTGTTACTATGTTACTGTAGATGAGCTACAACGTTATCACGAAGAGAGTTTACTTGGCCCTTACAGATGCTACCATACCTTCTAGATACCCTATCCTCTTCTCTATACCCTTGAGTCTTTGAGACATTGTATCTCTAATAGTCTTCAGACTTTTCAGTTCCAGGTCTCTTTCATACCCTCTAAACTTGGGAACCCACTCCTTGGACGGTTCATACGCATACTTATTCCAGAGTCGCTTAAACTCCGGGAAACTATCCCACATAGAATAGTATCTGCCAGTTCTTTCTACACTCACTCCAAGAATCTCATCTAGATTTTTTAGAATCTCTTCGCCCTCCTCAGTGAGAGAGTAATACTCCCTATCGTCTCTGAGCTCGGTCTTTACTAATCTCCGGTGCTCAAGAGTCCTTAGAGCAGGATACACCGTTCCAGTCTTTGGTTCCCACACTCCCTCGAATTGGTTACGTAAGGTCTTGACTATCTCATAACCATACATTGGTCCTCTTTTCAATTGCAGCAAGATCATAAACTGAATCGGACCAACCCTGACCCCACCTATATTTTGACTCCACATACCATATCACTACTTAGTAGACATCTACCTAGGTAGAGGTCTACCTATATAACTATTCCTACCCTGTAGATCTCGACACGAGCAATAATTATTTCTATGCCGTCATGATTTTCTGGATAATCTCAGACGGTTCAAAGCTGTCATTAGATCTTACAGAAGCCTCTTCAACATAGAATGAAAGAGCCTGGAACATAGAATTGCTATCAACATCCAGAAACTGATCCTTGGACTTGAAGAATCCCACGAGGGAGAGTGCGCGCGCTGTTCCGAGCGCCAGCCCTAGTGATAATTCGCATGGACTATGAAATCTTAGTCGCTACTTGGTTAATCGGCAGTAACACTTTATTCAGATATTAGACCAATGGATTTGAAGAGAGCACTTCCATCAGTTTTGTCAATCCATCCTCTAGAAGAGATCTCATCAATCCCTTTCAGGATCATCTTCTCTAGATTCTTCTGGTTCAATATATTATTCCTTAGACCAACTTCATTAATCTTCATTTCGAGCAGTCCATCACTCGGGATAATCTTCTGGAGTACTTTAGCGAACTCTCTGCACTCATCAAATCTCGGAGTTAGGTGATCTGCCAAACCATGAGTAGATTTTCCGAGGATCTTTCTGTGAGATCGCTCTAGCACATCTTCAATGGAGATAGGTGGATAAATAGCATAACTCGGTACCATATCGCTCTCATATTTCACAACATACATTGGAATACAGAGAAGAAATCTTGACTCAGGAGAAACCGGCGAGGTTAGATTTACCATAGAACTCTCCTCCTCCTCCATCTTAATCATGGCCTGTATCCGCGCGGAGGCACCCTGTGCTCGAAGGGACGACGTGTAGTAGCCCCATTGGCTCACTTCCCAAATCGTGTCGA
>JACZWF010000100.1 GCA_022572285.1 Nitrososphaerota archaeon
AATGGGCCTTTCAGGAACCCCCTCATTCAAGGTGGAAGCAGGCTCGGCCTCGGGGGGAATGGCATGTCATTTAGGACGTACTATGATAGCCAATGGGAGTTTAGATTCAGTCCTGGTGGTTGGGGTTGAGAAGATGATGGATCTGCCACCAACGGAGATTACAAGGGGGAAAAGCATGAATGAAAGCTATGAGTTTATGCAATTCTTTGGAATAACCGAGTCAGCAGCTGCTGCCTTGATTACCAGGCTTTACATGACAGAATACGAAATAACGAGGAGAGAATTATCATCTTTTTCGGTTCTTGCGCACAGAAATGCAGTAAAAAACGCTCACGCACAGTTCAGAAGGGAAGTAACTGCCGAGCAGGTTGAGAAGTCACCATTAATTTCTGATCCATTGAGACTTCTGGACTGCGCGCCATCAGGGGATGGGGCTGCGGCAGTACTAATCACCCAGTCCCAAGATGGTTCTTTTGACGTTGAGATGCTCACTTCAGCTTCATCGACAGGACCGGCTGGACTGCATGAGCGGGATGAACCTTTGGAGTTTGTGGCGACACGAAGTGCGGCAGCAAAGGCATTTACGGAGGCTGGCGTCTCCAGGGAGGACCTAGATCTGGCAGAGATCCAAGATGACTATTCAGGTACCGCCGGTCTTGTTCTGGAAGGGCTAGGCATCTCCAAGAAAGGAGAGGGGGCGCGTGATTGCTCAAAGGGGAGATTTGATCAAGGGTCTAGACTTTCGATTTCCACTGCGGGTGGATTAAAGGCTAGGGGGAATCCTATCGGAGCGACTGGAGTCTACCAGATTGTGGAAATTGCCTCCAAGATGATTGAGAGGGGGAACGATAAGAACCCACGCCTTGGGCTTGCTCACAACTCATCGGGACTCGACTCCAACGCAGTCGTTCATTTATTGAGGAGAGGGTGAATGACGGCTATCTCGTATTGGCGAGAGATAGAAAGATATCAGCGTCTGGCGGGGTCGTCCTGTCTGGACTGTCATGCTCCTTTTTTTCCTCCTATCAGAAAGTGTCGCAGATGTGGATCAGTTTCGATGAAACCGCAGGAGATGCCAACGACTGGGAAACTCATCTCCTACACTTTTCTGCATGAAGTGATGGCCGGATTTGAGGAGATTACTCCGCTCCCGATCGGACTGATTGAACTTGATAATGGTGTGAAGATCATCAGCCAGATAGCTGACTCGAGTGAAGGCGAACTCGTGATTGGCCAAAGAATGAGAGCCGTTTTCAGAAAGATAAAGTCGGATGGAGCAGCGGGACTAATATTCTATGGATATAAATTCGTGAAAGATGACGTATAAATTATCTTTATATACAGAATTATCTTAACGGGTCTGGATGGCGAGAGGCAAGTTCCTCAAAGAAGAGTACGCTAAACTTGCTAAATATGAGTCGGTGGGGGCATGGGAGGATGAGCTTGGTGGCAAATCGGAATCGACCCTTCAGAATACGAGATATGCATTATGCTGGTATATTCTGTGGGGTCATAAGAATACATGTGAAACAAAGAATGGGAGTGCGCGATTCTCATTTGATTTTCGTCATAGATCCATCCCTTGAACCGCCTACCTTGGCCAATACATTATTACAAATACCCCTAGTATTGCTATAACTCCGCCTATTATATCAGGCCTATCTGGCTTTCTCTTGTCTACTAACCAACCCCAGATTAGGGATGAAAGTATGAATACTCCACCATAACCTGCATAGACCCGACCGAAATGGCCGGGCTGAAAGGTAAGTGTTATGCCATAGGTGAACAGGACAAGCCCTCCGATGACTCCTAAGAAAGGTCCTCTCTTTTCTCTGAGCCACTTCCAAATCAGATACCCTCCAGAGATCTCGAATAACGCTGCAAGGAAAAACAAAGTCAAGGAAAGTGGAATATCTACCGTGACGTTTCACCCCTAGGCCAATACATGATCAAAGCCACTCCTATGAGTGCGATAGCTCCCCCAAACATATCAAATCTATCAGGTGCTATTCCATCGAATACCCAACCCCACAGCATTGCCACGACAATAAAAATTCCACCATAGGTTGCGTAGACCCTTCCAAAATGGGGTTTCTGGAGAGTAGGAACAATACCATACAGGAACAATACAAAGCCGCCTACCACTCCTAGAAAGAGTCCCAGTCCTTCGCGCAACCATAGCCAGACAAGATACCCCCCTCCTATCTCAAAGAGACTAGCCAAGAGGAAGAAGAAAATAGATTCGAGGATCAGCTTCCGGTTCAACGCTACTTAAACGCCTACTCCTACCCGAGAAGGCTTCTGGTGGGATATGTTAAGCTACAGGTCATTTTTGAAGGGGAGCTAGCTCTATCCGTCGATCGTGAGTAGGCAAATAGTCAGCGATATAAATCACGGTAAAAAAATTGCAGAGAGCTCAAGACGTGGCACGGGTACTTCTTGTGAATGGGAGAAATTTTCTATCATGTACAAAGGCTCCACGTTCATATGAGCTAGCTAGATAATGGATGACCAACATATCGCCGATTAATCGATAATCATTCATGAACCACGAATAACCCTTAAGCTTCTGGAACTTGGAAGCTCTCTCGCCAGACAAACACAAACAAACTATCCGCGACAGAAGGGGAAAGGTCTAATTGAGATGGCAGCCGAGGAATTTCTGCAAACTCGTAAGTGAAATACTAGCAAATAATGGAGGTTTCTATGTTTGATAGAGAATTCCGATTCATAATCATCACAGAGAAGTATGAAGAAACAGTTGCGTTTTATCGAGACGGACTTGATCTCCCTGTGAAAGAGACGCGGGAAAAGGGGCCAAGTGATCGATCCACTCTATTCGGAGCCTCTTCTGGAATTATTGAGGTTGTTGCTACTCCATTATTCTCTGACCCAGCGGGAGAGTTACTGACAGCTGGTCTTCCCCGAGGCACTACGATAGGGATTGAGGTAGAGGATATGGACGAATGGTATGAAAAGATTAGGGCCAAACATTTGCACCTAAGAAAGGGATTGTCAGACTTGCCCTGGGGCCATAGAGGGTTTTCAATTAGCGATCCCAATGGAATGGCTGTTTACATCTTCTCCAAGAACCAAAAGTAGTCGCTCAACCTCTGAGGGCTTTGCTGATCTAACGCCCGCGCGCACCTTGTCGTCAACTTGAAAGACTCCCTTGTAGTACTCATCATGTAGAGACGAGGGCACTACGTCCTGATATCGAGGAGGCAGGCTTGAGATGATACTGATCACGCCATGATACTTGGAGATCCAATCATGCTGGGGTCAGGAATCAAGATTGCTTTGGCAGGAGCGATATACTCGAAGAATACAAGCTCGTCTAGTTCGCAAGGAAGATCGGAAGGGCTCTGCTATACAAGTTCAATGGATGCACGCACCTTAGATGAAGGATGGCGAGCTTCGGGCAGTTGCATTCCATGGCGAGAAAGAAGACGTTGTACGCGAGCGTAACCTATTTGTATCCAGTATGCTTGACCTTTATTATGGAAAGAGGGAAAGAGTTCAATTTTGAAATTCTACACAGGCCTGAATTTAGCTTGTTGTCCGTAAATCTGGAGCCGGATCAGAAAATAAAGGCTGAAACCGGAGCGATGGTGTTCATGGACCCTTCGATGGAGCTCAAGACCGCGGTGAAGGGTGGGCTATTCGGCGGCTTCAAAAGGGTCTTAGCTCGGGAGAGCTTCTTCGTCAACGAGTTTTCTTCTCCAAAAGGTGGAAGACTAGGTCTCGCTCCCATATACACCGGGGATATGGCCCATATAGCTATGGAGGCAGGTGAAAGATGGGTTGTGGCTAGCGGGGGCTATATGGCAAGTTCCCTTGCTATAGACACTGACTCCAAGTTTCAAGGATTCACAAAGGGGTTTTTCAGCGGGGAATCCATGTTCTTTCTACAGTGCTCCGCAACGGCCCCCTCAGATTTGTTTATCGCCGCCTATGGTGCTTTTGAAATCTTTGACCTCAAGCCCGGAGAATCACTGTTGCTAGATAATGGTCATCTGGTGGCGATGGAGGCCCAAGTCCAATTCGACATTAGGAAGGTTGGTGGACTCAAATCAACCATATTCTCAGGCGAAGGATTAGTGCTTAATGTTACTGGGCCGGGCAAACTGATAACTCAAACGAGATCACCAGCAGGCTTCCTCTCTTGGGTGAGCGCACATGTTGGAGGGAGGGGCAGAAGGTGATAACTAAATGGCCTTGATTGGGCCATCGTCACTAGCCTATAATCGCTGACTCCTTGATCAATCGAGTACGAAGAAGTTCAGAGACAACTTCACCGATTTTGGATGTTAATGTCATCCTGGGTGAGTACTAATTTCTTTACGTCCTTTCTTTCTTTTTGAAGGAATTAGATAGCCTCGACAATGAGACTAGTCACATGGTAATCGATGTGGATTAGAGGCATGTATGGTCGGCACCGCATCCCCCATTGCTAAACTTCACTTACCCCTCACTTTAATTTTTGTCTATGGACTATCACATTTTACTTGCTACTTACCTCGCGCATCTCGCACCTTACCTACCACTTCACTAACCTCCACATCAGGAGTCTATAGACGCTCAGAAAAGCGGTAGTAGAAAGGGAGAGTAAGAACAGTCAACCTAGGACATAATTTTTAGACCTTCGGTCATAGACTACTTAAGGCCCATTTGCGCCAATTTCTTGGTCAAACTAGGCATCTGATCAACCTCTTTTGTGAGTGGGAAAAACCTAGAAGGGTCTAGCTTCAACCCGGACCTCTGAAGTAGATCGCTCCTCGAAGGCGTAATTCCTCTGATTCTGCCCAATTTCCGCTGTCCCTCGCGGCTAAGCAGGAAGTCAATAAAGTGTCTGGGGGGCAGACGATCTTCTGCGCCCTTGACCAATCCCGCACTCGTTAGAGTCCACAGAACAGGCAACTCAGGAATCACCAGCTGTGCTATCGGAGCTTTCTCTTCTCTCATTCTCTCATAGGCAAGAGAATAGACAGTAATTGCAACAGAGTGATCTCCTCTGGCTACTGCCTGAAGCAAATGATCGATACAATCGTAAGTCTTGGGTTGTTTTTCTCCGGAGATCTTATCTATCATTGATGACCAAGCTCGTTCACCCAAGACTCGTCTGAGAGCAGCGAAGTACAAGGTGGTTAGATTTCCAGCTGAAGATGTTGTGAATGCTTGAGAAGCAAGACCCCCTTTCGAATACCTGCGAATAAGATCATCAAAATCTCCAGGTAGTTTACCACGCGCCAAACTTGTATTATAAGACGGGAACATTGTTGTAACACCTATGCCAACCCAGCTGCTGTTTTGAGCCCAGGATGGGTGAGCGGATAGTTCAGGAGATCGGTAAGATCCTAGGAGACCTCTCTTCTTCATCATCAGCAAAAGGTAGTGGGGAGCGATTACGATGTCAGCCGTTTTCATACCATTCTTTATTTCCTGTTCAACGCGTGTTAGTATTGGGAGAGGATGATCGTCCAAGTAGGCCGGGAACTCTTCCATGGAATACTTTTTTCGATACGACCAGAGCAGCTCGCTAACTCCCTTTCGCAGGCCAAGTGCCGCGTAAACGGTCGTCCGCTTTACCTTATCAAGTGGCATTAAATCATTTCTTCATGAAACCGATTATAGGTTAATAGGAAGGATAATACTAATTGTAGTTTTATATCTAATCTCTGAGGAATTACTCTAGATGCAAGAGATTAAACACGGTTTTTACACCCCATATTTCTACTGGTATTTTCCGATAATAGTAGCTGGAGAGGAGAACCTATTTGAGAATGAAGGGTTGAAGCTAAACGTTCAAGACATAGTAAAAAGTGGCCAGCCCGAGGATAAAGCTCAATGGTATTTGACAGCTTTGCAAGAGGGGGTTAGGAACTTCTACTTTTGCTGCACATGGCAAGGGGTCTATAGTACCAGCTCGACGAGAAAAGGTAAGGTTGTCGCAGCGGCCCCATCAAGGTTACTCAAGACTTTTGGAATCTACACCTCCTAGAC
>JACZWF010000101.1 GCA_022572285.1 Nitrososphaerota archaeon
CTTCATCTCAGGAAGGGCTGCCGGACCGACTTCACCCGTACTCTTCATCTTCTGAGTGGAACGGGTAAGAACCCTTGTTAGCAGAAAAGCGGTCGTTCCGCCAATTCCGATCCCTCCCAAAAGGAGAGTAATTATCTCAACTGTAGGCATGAGTAGGAGTCTCGATAGACCTAGTAAATCCTTAGCTCAGAATTATTTGATAAAGAGTACTACATGTCGATGTCTGATAAATTGCTAATCCCCAATCTATTTAGCTCGAAGCCAACTGTACGTCCTGAGCTTTGCGGTCGCTCCAAACCCACAGCTAGAACATTTCTTCTTAGTTAAGTGGTATGAATGGCCCCCGCATCGTCTACATCTCATGTGCGTCTGACCTTTGCCACGCGGTCCAAATGATGTAGTACCTTTAGTCATAGAATTCTTCTTTCCCGATTATCCTACTATGGAGGAGGAGAAATAATAACAACATTGTCTCCCCTGACAATAATTGTCCCCAAGTCGTTCGTCTTTCCGTCCTCGATTATCTCTTCGGAATTATCGAGTGCAAGGTTCATGTGCTGATCAAAACCTTGTAACTTCCCCCGTATGACCTTACCTCCCTTTAGCTTTATCAGAACAACTTTTCCGACGCTTTCATCCAGCGCCTTTATTGCCATATCCACCGACAAGGTTTGTGAGCTCTGTAATGAAGGAAAGAGTACGCTTATTTAAACCGATCAGATCGACATTCCTCCTAAACCGATAAATCTGCCGTACGGATAACTCGGCTTAGATGAAGATCTACAACATACCGAGGAAGGAGATTATTCAGGTAGTCAATTCCCTGAATGAATCTCTCATGATCGATGTTGAGGGTAAGATCAAGGATGCTAAAGTCATAAAGCTCGATGAGGCCGAAGTCATTCTGCTCGAGGATAAGTTCCAATTAGTGAGGAAGAATGGGAAAATTTTTCCGTTTCTAAGGGATCAAGACCTCTTGGACCATCTTCCTACTGTCATCGTCGACAAAGGAGCCATTAAGTTCGTTTGCAATGGTGCGGACATAATGAGGCCTGGAATTGTAAAAGTAGAAGGGGAATTTGGAAAAGAGTCCATTATCTCGATTAAGGAAGAATTGCATGGCAAGTTCATCGCGGTCGGGGCTTCAATTCTCCCCAGTGTAGAAATCTTGGCAAGTGAGCGCGGAGCCATGATTAGGAACCTCCATTTTGTTGGAGATAGGCTTTGGGAAGCGATGAAATCCATTCGCTTGTCCTAGAAGAGCACTTTCCGTGTTAGATTAATAAGCCTCCTATACTCCAAACACTTGACATTGCCTCGGGAGTCTGTTTCCGGAACTGTGCAGGTTAAGAAGGAACAGATGTACCTGAAGGCCTTCCCCCTGCGGAATCTTAACGAGATTGCCAAGATAAAGGAGGAAATCTCAAAGAATATGATAATCATACTTAGGATTACGCCTCTGGCACAGAAGAACGTGGATGAGCTCCGAAAAGCAGTTGAGGAGCTCTACGATTTTGTCATTTCTTTAGGTGGAGACATAGCTAGACTCGGGGAAGAACGCGTAGTTCTAACCCCTCCAGGCGTACGGGTCTGGAGAGGAGCCATCTAGCCTGTCAGAAGAGCTTTATCCCCTCTTGAACTTCGGGTCGCAGAGTAGGTATGCGATAGATTCGAGAAATTGAATTCGCAAGATTATCCACCTTCCTTCTTTCTCCATGATTTACGATAACCTGCTGAAGTTTCGGCCGAAGTTTTCCAACGAATCTAAGGAGCTGGTTATAATCTGAATGACCGCTGAATCCATCGATCTTTTCCACTCTAGATTTGATATCAACGATCTTAATCTTTCCTTCATCACCTGGGATGCTGACTTGCCTAGATCCATCCAAGATCCTTCGTCCCATCGTCCCAGCGATCTGATAAGATACAAAGAGCAGTCTATTCTTTTCCTCGGGCATCAGCTCCTGGAAGTACCTTAGGACAGGTCCTCCTTCCAACATGCCAGAAGTAGCCATCACGATAGCTGGACCTGCCTTCAATGCTTCGTCTCTCTGAGACGGATGTTCTATGACTGTGAAGTATTCGCTTAGGAAAGGGTTGGCCCCTCCATCAGCCATCTCTCTCCGTAGGTCTCGACTGAGGAATTCGGGGTACGCAACATGGATGGCTGTCGCCTCTGAGATCATGCCCTCTAGAAAGATGGGACTCTCGGTCAGAACTTCTTTTCTCATAGCGCTGTTTAGAATTAGCATAATCTCTTGAGATCTTCCAACAGCAGGAGTCGGTATCAGAACTTTCCCTCCCTCTGCAAGTGTCTCGTTTATTGATTTGACCAGTATGCCCTCAACTTCTTCCCTCCCTGGAACCAGGTCTTCTTTGGCCCCATATGTGCTCTCCATAATCAAGGTCTCAACCCGCGGATAGTTCCACGTCGCCGCATCGAATAGTGCAGTTTTGGCGAACTTGAAATCTCCCGTATACACTATGTTATGGGCCCCATCACCAATGTGCAAGTGAACAGTTGCAGAGCCTAGGATGTGCCCGGCATTGTTCAGGACTAGTTTCACATCTGGGGAAATGTCAGTTACGAGGTTGTATGGGATCGTGATCGTATGTCCGATCATTTTTCTCACATCACGCATTTCATAAAGGATATGAGTCCCCTCCATCACAGCGAGCTTCACATAATCCATGTGCAGTAGAGTCATGAGGGCCAAAGTAGGTTCCGTGCAATACACCGGTCCCTCGTATCCATACTTGAATAGAGCAGGAAGGTAGCCTGAATGGTCTAGGTGTGCATGAGTCATCACCACTGCATCCAATTCATCTAGGTCAATGTCAGCCCAGTCGATCCGTGGATACGCGTCCCACGGATTCCGAGCGCTTGGGAGGATTCCACAGTCCAAAAGTATTCGGCTCTCTTGTGTGATTAGCAGGAAACAAGATCTTCCGACCTGGTTGCACCCACCGAGCGTCAATATGCTGACCTGAGAACCTTGAGTCAGACGAGGTCTAAAGATATTTTCCCCCACCTTTCTGTAAAACTCCTCTCTTTCCTCACTCTGGTTCTTGAGCACGTAGTAGATGTTCTGTAGGCTTGCCGCCTGTATATGTGGAGCCTGTTTCACCCTAATTTTCCAACCGATCTGATCCGAAGCTTTTTCCACGCTGAATGACACTTCTTTCTCCTTCCTTCCCAGAAGGATATGAGGTGCGCCTGCCTCTATGATCACTTCTCCGAGCGCATGATCGAAGAATATTGTCGAGACAGAGCTCTCTTCTGGGATTTGAGAAAGGAGAATTTTCTTCGCTTCTTCCTCCTCCATTCGGATTGACTTGTCAGTACGTACAACCACCCTCCTCTTCACAGTGTTTACGATATCAGAAATAACATAGTTGTTCTCACGGAGGAACTTGTAGTTCTTTGTATAAAGCGCTATCCTAGGTCCTTCATATTCTATCCTCGTAATCTCGGCTTCAGATGGGATGCCCTTCAGAATCGTCGCCATTAGATTCTGAGCGGGTGTTAACTCCTGCTCAACCAACGTGATTTCGCCCGGCGACCTCCTCCAGTATCTTCTGTTTCTCCTCTAACGGATAGTAGTTGAAACCAGATTTGGTAATTGAAATAACGTCGAAGCCATCTCCTGTTCCGGCATTTCTCTTGATTGCTGCATTGACAGCTTTGACTGCGACACGCAGACCGTCCTGTACTTTCATCTCTTTGAAGTATTCTGTCTCTAGTATTCCATAGGCAACGGGTGACCCACTTCCTGTAGAACGGAAATCTGCCGACGTCAAGTTCCCGAAGAGGTCGGCATCATAGAGGCTGGGGCCACTATCATCCATTCCCCCTACCAGTACGTCAGCGATATACGGAAAGAGCCTGGCCGAAAAGAAGACATTAGAGGTTAGCCGAGCTGCCGACGCGATTGGAAGTGGCCTGAACGTCTCTAGCTTGTATATACTTGCGTTGTATCGAAGGATATCTACTACATTCTGAGCGTCAGCTACGCCACCAGCAATCGTAAGGCCTAGGTGTTCATCTATCTTGGATATCTTTCTAACGTTTCTATGGGCTATGAAATAGTTTCCTAATATTGCTCTGCTGTCTGCCCCTAGGACGACACCATCCGTGCATACCATTCCTACGGTCGTCGTCCCATGAACTTTATTCTCGGTCTCGAATCTTTTGTCTAACAAATGACTGTACATCCATAACGTTTGCAGAAATACCTAAGTTCTCTGCGAATTATGTGGACTCCAACGCGGTAAATAAACCTTACCTAGCGTGATTAAAGCGCAAAGTTGATTAATCACTTTTCGACTCCCTTGGAGTCTTGGAGTATCTCGAATGAGCACGTCCAAGTCGCGAAGTTCAGTTCGATCAACCAGTCTGCAGCTGGGCCTCTTTGCCCTTGCAGTCCTGGTGAGCGGAGCAGTCGTATTTACGTATCCGCAACCTGAACCTCCGGAGGAAGAGGGATCTCCTGAGAATTTTGTATTCGTAGAGGCTTTCATTGTTAATGAGGATGTCGGCGGGACATCAGAGGAGTCACCGGCTGCTGGCGTTGATCTAACCTTCTTTGAATGGAGCTCAACCGGTGTAACCACTAAGATAGCAAAAACCGCAACGACAAATCAAAGTGGCGTAGCAATGGTAAGGTTAGAGAGTGGGACTTTTGACGTACAGGTAGCGGATTGGACAACAGAGACCATAGAAGTCGTCCAAAATTCGACGCTGACCATCAGGCGATACCTTATTGAAGCCCTGCCCTCAGGAATTAGTGTACTAGCCCTGACAGGCAACTGGGAGATCGCTACGTCTGACCTCGTTGAAGCCACATTCACTAACGAGAAAGAAAGGGCGGTACATCTTCATACTGTGACTTTCAATGGCGTCGAGCTGTTCAGCTACCAATGCGAGGTCGCCGAACAGAGTGCACAAAACCAGAATGCCGAAGAGGCTTACCTGGCGATTGCCGCAGCCGAGTGCGACGTCGAACGAGACATTCAACCTTTTCAAGAGTGGAGAGATAGTTTCAGAGTCCCATCTGGAATCTCAATTCCATGGCGTCTCGCTCGGGAATCTGTTAACATACTACTCAGTATCTCGTACACTGAGGTGATGTTGGATCCCAGCTGATCCCTTCAGTATCCTCGTAGTCTACTTGAGGCCCTTTCAAATTCTCCTGCTGGTAAGCCTGACGTCTTTGGCTGTCGCCCTAATGACCTTGATGAGACTCAAGATAATTGGAGCGCGGAGAACAGTTGATACCAAGAAAATCATGAGGACCCAGTATGACGCGAGGTTCCTCCAGGCGTTAGAGGCCTTAAAGAAGGCTTACTCTGCCACTGTCAGATATCGAAGCTCAGCCACAATTAGGGAGATGTTGAGACAACTCTCATCAAAGTTCCCCGACCAACAATCCTTCTTGAGCTCAATTCAGAACTCGATGGAAGGACATGCCTATGGAGGCGCCGAATTGAGTGAGGAAGACTTTAAGAAATATTCTAAGCTGCCGCACGTGATGCGCCCTGACAGATTACCGAGGGGCATACCCAAATGATTACCGAAGTTAACACTATCTCGGATATCAAGCAAGTTAGTGACGAGATAGAAAAAGAAGTATCGAAATACGTTGTCGGCTGGGAGGGGGTCACTAGATCATTGATCATCGCTCTCGTGACTGGCGGTCATGTACTCATTGAGGGAGTTCCCGGAACGGCGAAGACCTACTTAGCCAAGATCTTTTCCGATTCTCTTAGTCTAGAGTTTAAACGTATCCAATCGACTCCGGACTTGATGCCCGCCGATATCACCGGGTCCCGAATATTCAATCCGAAAACATTGGAGTTCGACTTCATGCCTGGGCCTATTTTTGCTAATATCGTTCTTGTAGATGAGATAAACCGAGCACCTCCAAAGACACAGTCCGCTCTGCTAGAAGCAATGCAAGAATCACAGTGT
>JACZWF010000102.1 GCA_022572285.1 Nitrososphaerota archaeon
GGCAGAGCAATCCTAGGCATCTCGAGAGGGGCTTATGCTGAATATATGTTTAGAGAAGCTGAAAGATCCATTCAAGCAGTTCAAGAGACAGTAGAGTCTGTAGACGCTTTGCTTAGTGGAAAGAATTATCATGGAAGAATCATCGATATTGAACAGAATAATGAGGGATTGGGTTGGCTTTCAGGTAGAAGGGTTGAGATATATGTCGGAACGTCAGGCCCCAAGCTTATCTCAAGGGCTACTAGGCTGAGTGCCGTTAAGGCAATCATAGTAGACAATCTCTGGAATCCAAGATATGCTGAACAGTTGAGAAGCATTATTGATGATGAATCGGAAAAGGCTGGGAGAGAAGATAGAGTGCATCTGATCGCAAGACCATTCACCATGATATGTAGTGATAGAGCAGAGGCTGAGAGGAGAATAATCCCCATACTAAAAGAATATCTTCCTCACTTAATCGGAGATTCTCCCATGCTCACTTCTATAGGCCTATCATTTGATGACATCCGTCGGTTTGAGGAGAAGGGCTCCCAGATACCCTCTAAGCTGATCGAGAATTTTGTCGCTCTAGGTAATCCAGATGATATCATTGAACAAACGGATAGAATGTTGAAGGCAGGAGTCGATCATATATGTTACGGACATCCTCTCGGTGATCTCCCAGAAGTCATAAGGCTCATAGGTGAAAGGATCCTCCCGTACTTCGCCTGACAGGGTGAATTGGCGATAGCGCGACCGCGCGCGCGCTAAACTCTTTTGTGCACGATTGACGCGAGCACACCTCCCGTAGCTGGGCCTAGGATGTAAATGGAAAGGTTTTCCAGAAATCCTGAAGCTAGAGCCGGGCCGATACTTCTAGCTGGATTCAGAGCAGCTCCCGTCAATGGACCGAAGATGACTATTAATAGAAAGAGCGTAGATCCAATAATCGTGGCCTGATACCTGAGAGGCAGATTCCTCCGAGATAGACTAAGTATGACGAATACCAAAATAAAAGTCCCAATAATTTCCAAGGTGAAGCCCATCCAGGGATGGACACTCGAGGCAAGTGATGTCGATCCGAGATAATGAGAGCCGGTCCCCGATGGAAAAATTATTAACAGCACGTAGCCAGCCACTATACCGCCGAGAAACTGGGAAAATAGATATGGTGCTATCAATTCCCGCCTTAACTTCCGCGAGACTCCTAAGGCCAGGGTCACTGCAGGATTAATATGAGCTCCCGATATTCCACCGATGGTAAGTATCACAAAAGCAAGTACTCCCGCAAAAGTCGCCGCAATCACAAGTAGTTGGTACGGGACTTGTGTGAGGCTCGCAAACGCGACCGCCCCAGCCCCTACAAATACCAAAAGGAACGTGCCAAAAAACTCTGCCAAACTCTTTCTTACATCGAGCATGTTGATAACTCATCCAATGTATTAACCCACAAAATCTGTAATTTACCCTAATCAGAGTAGCAGTCTTGAGTCATATCTTAGAACCACAAGTTATTCAGATCCTGTCTGACCCGTTAAAAATTAGGTTAGTAGAATGGAGTGGTAAGTTGGTCTCAAATGTTTTTTAAAAAATAGGGGTGAGACCGCCACGAGCAGCGCGCGCGCGCTCGACATCAAGTGTTCTGCCGGGATATCATGATTAGCCATAAGGATGCCAATGCAGTAGTCAGGGCCTCTTGTATTGCAACACCATCCCAAGGCCAAGTCGCGGACCAGATGAGGACAGAGGATATCCCCAATGCTAAGGCAACCGCCCCAATTCTCGGTGAACCGAGCAACCACGAGGAGAAGCTATAGATGAGCATTGTGATTATCATCATAACAAAGAACGCCACAGAAACTAGGCCATGGATAATACCTGTGTTGATTGGGAAGATGCCGACCAGGGCTAGACTTATCCCTGTGGATATTAGGGGCAGAGTCCAAATCAGAAATTTCCAACCACGATGACCGGAAGAGATTAGAATGGCGAATGCCGCCACAAATAGACCAGAAAGCATTGTACCAGCGTTAAAGACGTATGCGATGGGAGCATTAGCGCTCACATTTCCAAGATCACTTAGTGCGTCATCAAAGAGATTGAACCATGGGGAGAGGATTATGGATACCAAGACGAAGGGGTAACTACTGGTCGCGGCGAGTACCCCTAATAGTGCGCTCTTCTTGAAGGCCATCGATCGGGACGAACCTCCACGAGTATCATTATTACTTTAACAATATCTATTGACGAATTAATGTCAAACTTAAGCGCGCGCTATCCGCTACGGGCAGCCTCGACTACCTGCTCCACCGACTCGATTGCCAGCGACACCTCGCTACCTGACTCATTTATGAGCCGGGATAGAGGCAAAAATAGAAGTTTTCGGCTTCTAAAGCAGTGATTTGTTCGCGCGCCGAAATTGCCATTCAATGTTTAAATCCTAATTCCTAGCATTCGTACGTGATTAAGATGGCAGCATATGAAGATACGTTAAAGGACATAGAGACCACGATAGGAATAGTTCCTGGCTTCATGAAGGGCCTTCCAGAAGACGTACTAGTGCAGGATTGGCCACTCTTCAAGAAATATTCACTCGGAGAATCCCTGATCCCAGCCAAGTATAGGGAGATGATCGGTTTGGCCGTAGCGGCCAACATCAAGTGTCCTTATTGTCAGCTCTACCACAAGACCGCTGCTAAGCTGCATGGGGCTACAGATGAAGAGCTCCGGGAAATTGTTATGAGTGCCAGCTTCACCGCAAGGTGGAGCGCCATGATACATGCCCAGAATTACGACTACCAGACCTTCGCTAATGAGCTAGAGCGTATAGCTGAGCACCTAACCAACGCCGCAAAGAAGTAACACCTAAAGCACGGCAAGTCGCAGAAGGCGGAGACAGCGCAAGCTGCGGCAATTACATTTCTCATCGAAGGTGAAGCTGAGGTGATTGGCATCCTCTACAATGATATGGATGCTTCGGGATGAGATCGTTTGGAGGTCGATTTGATCCTCCGACCAGATCCGATTAAGCGCGCGCAACCGTATATCTTTAAGAATGCATGGTAATACTTTCACCAGTTCAGAGTGATTTTCGGCTCCAGCTTGGAAGAAGTACTGGTCAGTTATTGTGCGAGGTATCGGACTTGAGCGAAATATCAAATGCTTTCAGAAAAGGGTTTGGCTTATGGAAACGGGCTAAGTTCACACAGATGGGGGTTCTCCTAGTTCTTGGGTTCATCGGAATCTTTGTAGTTGTGCCTCTAGGTTTTCTAATAGCGATAAACGCAGCGGAGGGCCAGGTTGGTGAAATTAACATTAATCCGGATACACTCCTGATTGTTACCTTCCTAAATCAGGCCTCGGTTAACCCGGGTTTTTGGCTGTCAATTCTGGCTACGGTCATTGTGGTGGGGATTATCGGTACGATTGTCATTGGAGCAATTCAGAAGACAGCTCACGACTATTACGAGACTGACGATGGCCGGCTGGGCGGGACAATACGGACGCTTATCCCAATGACGCTTCCCCTGGCAGTCGTGGCAATCATCTCGGGCCTGATAATTGCGATCCCCTCTTGGATAGTAGCTGAGATTCTCAATAGACTGTCGGATTCTAACTTGCCTGTAATCCTAAATTTTGATCTTTTCTTTATCCCTCTCTCTCTGACCATCATGCACGTCGCTGCGATCTCTGTCATAATTCCCATCTTCATTTTACTAGGTGGTCCATACTTTCTGGCAATTACAGCAGTTGTTGCCGATCGGGCTGGCATAAATGGGATTGTAGATGGATGGAGACTCTACATCCACCGACTACTCACCACTGTAGGCGTAATAGCGATCGTCCTTATCATTGGGACTCTGGATATACTCATTCTTTTGATACCTGTTAACGGGATCGTTTTAGCGGCCGACAACTTATCGCAGATATTTCTCAATATTTTCCTTCTAATGTTGTTCATTGTAGTAATACCTTTTTTCAACAATTTCATCTACACGGTGATGTACAGTTATTATCGAGAGATTAGGAAATAGGTAGGAGTCATAGTTAGTACCGGTGTGTGTGGGCTTACTAGTAAGCCCCAAACCCAAAACTCATAGGAACTTATCCATTCAGCCCAATGCTAGGGATTTGCTAACCGGCGATGATCGACACCAGGCCAAGCATGGTTATGATCACGTTGAAGAAGAGGTGTCCGATTAGCCCTGGCCACACACTCCGGGTCCAATAGAATACAAAGGCGAATGTCAGGCTAGCAACAATAAGGACCGGAAACAACCACAATTGAAATGTGTGGTAGAGCGCAAACATGGTGCCATTGATCACCCAAGACCATCTTCCGTACTTGGCTAGTTTCGGCAAGATCCATGCTCTGAAATAGAACTCCTCTGCCAGGATATTGAACAACAGGAACACACCGAAAAGGGGAAGTAGGAAGTACGCTCCCACCAGATTCAGGCCTGGAGAGATAACTTCCATCTCCGCCATCGGACTTATCGTAGGGTTCAGGAAAAACGGCATATAGTCTGGGATCGTCAATCCCACAGCATTAATCAAGGGCACAACGAGTGGGCTGGCTCCAATCGCGAGAATGAAACCAATGACAATGATCGCCGCGGCGATCAGAGCACGCCTGAGCGGCAGTCGCTTAAAGGCCATACGGGAAGTCAGGGTGATGCCCATGGCCGCGGCTTCCCGACGCATTAGGAGTAACCCGGCTGCTAGGATGCTGAACAGACCTGCAATGCCAACGTACGAGTACGCTAAGAGTACCGGATTGCCGGCATCTACTAGAGCTGGGAGAATCAGATGGAAAATCACGAATCCACCGGCACTAGGCAACATGAAGGCCAGCACGATTCCTACTATTGATAGCTGTGTAGTCTCTTCCCACTTGAAGATTCTTGAAGTCATTTTAGATATCTACGGTCACTTCCAAATGACGCCCAAAAATTCAATCCATGAGTTAAAAATGATTAGAGGTCATTCTTGTTGATAGGGTAACGCTTGGCTTACTAGTAAGCCCCCCCTTTTTTGGGTGAATCTGACGTAGGTTAAGGCCCAACTCCAGAAAAATTATTTCTTCAGGTCATGGCTTCCTCAAGGTGTAGGCGAAAATACGGATATACTGAAAGAGGTTAGACATACCCATTAGACTGCTAGCTTTTTATCGTGTTGAAAAATGCCCTATTCCCATGCCACTCGACGATAAGGATCTCCTACAATCCAATTCCATAATACTTGTCGGTATTCTTATCCTAGCTGGCATCGGTGCGGCAGAAGGTGCTGTTCAAGTAATTTCGGTAGCTCTTATGTCAGCTATCTTATTTGCCATCTCCTCCCTTATTCTTCTCTTTGAGACACCTGCTAGGAGCTCGGAGTCTCGCAGTTACAGATTCCGTCAGCTCGCATATGCATTAAGCGCGGTTGGCTTCATCTCGATTATAATTGGCATGTTCGTTCTCATGATGGAATTTAGTGATTTATGATCGGCTGAGATCTAGATCATGGTCTCCTACCTTTCTCGTGTAGTCGCGAGTGGAGTTCTCTTCGGAAGAGACAAGCCCGCGCTCATACTTCTCCTCTCTTCGATCCAACTCGTAGCTGCAAAAAAAACTTTTGTTATTCCTGACTATGAATATGCGACTCCAATCTTCGGATTGGCGGTGGGTCCGCACGGGAGTTTACTGGTAGCGGACGCAGGTGAGGGAATTGTTGAACTCCGAAATGGCAAGTCTAAACTAATAGCCGAGCTAGCTTTCGTTACTGATATTGCACCGAAAGGCGGTAGTAAGATGTTTGCTATTACGGGCCTTGGTGGAGATCCAATTGAACCTCCACTTTGAACACCCCCTGATAGCGCGCGCGCGGCTGTCCGCCATAGTATAGTCAGAGAT
>JACZWF010000103.1 GCA_022572285.1 Nitrososphaerota archaeon
CTGGTCCAGTTTGCCCCGGCACGCCTCGCAATGAGTCGTGCCCTGCGGGTTGAGGGCGCCGCAGACGTGGCAATGGACACGGTGGCCCGCCGCTATCGCCTTTCCCGCCACCACCGATCCAACCCCCTTGCCGGCTGCTGCGGCGAGTTCTCCGGCTATAACGGTCTATACACGCGAAGGAACCCCCCACGAGCTCACATTCGAGATGAAAAGGGAAATTCGAGAATGGGCCCAGAATGGGGAGATTGGACCACTAATGAGCCTAGCGGACATCTGGGCCAATGATTTGGTGCGTAACCTAGAAAGCCGGGAGTACACAAACGGTGGTGGAGGGTAGTTCGGGTATGATTGAAGACCGAAAGAGAGGGCGACGGTCATGAAGGTGAGATTAATCGGTTGGATACCCCGACGAGTAGTATTGTGGTGCTTAGTGCGGGCGATGGCCGAATATGAGGTCGAATACCAGCGAGACAGCCTAGGACGAGTCGCGTACTGGCGGGTGTTCGATTATGCGGTATGGAAGACATTCGGGAAAGAAACTAGTTTTGATGAGTGGAGTAATTCAAAATGAAAATCGTAGAAGTAACTTGGGTAGATTCAAATATATTTCGTGGATGGTCCACTTTCGAGAAGACTTCGAAGTACCTAGTACGCCAGAGTTTACAGTGTAAAACGGTTGGCTACCTATATAGTGATACCGAAGAAGAAGTATCACTCATTATGAGCTTGGCCTGGGAATACAAAGATGATGAGGAAGCAAAGAGTAATGCAGAGATGCTGACAATTCCTCGTGTAGCTATTGTTAGCATACAGGAGTTAGAATGATTGGATCGTGGATAACGATGGCCGATCCTACAGTCTCGGAAATCACGGCAAAACACGACTGGGACTTCCTGGTTGTGGATATGCAGCACAGTACTATGTCAGATGCGGACATGGAGAATCATCTTCGTAATATTCAGGCCGCGGAGGGTATTCTGGCTTATGTGCGAATCCAGGAAAATACCTCTGCTAATATTGGACGGGCTCTAGATGCTGGTGCGGACGGGCTTATAGTCCCCAACGTGAATAGTGTTAGCGATGCTTGGAAAGCTGTAGAAGCTTCTGTATACGGAAAAGGCCGTGGAATGGGCCTTTGGCGCTCAAATACATGGGGAGCCCATCTTCGGACCCATCCGCCTCGACTGATCGTACAGATTGAAGATAAGGACGCTGCAGCGAATATTGAGTCCATTATGGCAGTAACGGGAGTCGACGGGTTCTTGATCGGTATGTACGATCTCTCTGCCTCAATCGGAAAGCCCGGTGATTTTGAGGATGAGTTGTTCAGATACTACTTACAGCGCATTGACGAGTATGCTGCGACTAGCGACAAGTTGAGTGGAATCCACATTCCTCTACCCGCTGACTATGATAAGGCTGCATCTTTCGAAGCTGCCGGCTACTTCATTGTTTTTGGTCTGGATACTTCTTTCTTGTGGCAAGGAATGGAACACTTCCTGGGGAGGTTGCATGAACGCCGCGATAATAACAGCGCGTAAAGGACCGAAGGATAAGAATCTGTGGGAAGTGAATGGCAAGCCGCTCGTGGAGTATGCGATCCGAGCTGCGTGGTTATCGACGCATATCCAAGAAGTGTTTGTAACTACGGATTCTCCTGGCGTAAGGAACGTTGCGCATGAAACAGGATGCCAAATCATTAATCGCCCTGTCCATTTGTCCGGGAGCTTCACAAACCACGGAGATGTCATAAAACATGCGGTAAGCGAGATTTCGGAGGAATTTGAGAATATAGTGGTTCTACTGGGAAACACAGTAATGATTGACGCTGACGACATTAATACGGCTTTGCTCATGTTAGACGAGCGGCCGGGGATTGATTCGGTGATGACTGTGGTTGACATGGCTGATAACCACCCAATACGAATGCAGAGTTTAAGTAACGATGGGTATTTATACAATCGTTACGCCAAAGAACATGAAAGTACCAATAGACAGGACTACGCTGCTATATATCAGTTTGACGGGGGATTGTGGGCTTTTCGACGAGAACTGGTAAATACGCACAGTACGGTGATTCAGCCGTGGTGGTGGATGGGAGACAAGTGCATACCGCTTATTCGGCCTTGGACGCCGATACGAGACGTACACGACGAACTGGAGCTCGAGTTCTCGGAATGGTGGGTCCGGAGGGGCTATGGGAGTTAAGCAGTTAGGCATGAGTTCAACAGAGCATCTGCAAATAGCATTTGTGGTTGACCATAAAGATGCAGGTGTCACTACTATGTCTGCGCGATGGACGAAAAATGGACACGAAGTAGGGGTCTGGGTTCGGTATGGCCAGGAAAATAGTCATCGAGAAGCTTTTAGTATGTTATCTCAGGGAATGTGGGAAGCCCTGCAAGATCCGGAGGCATACAACTGTGAGCAAGAGGAAAGAGGAGAAATGACGGTTCCTGCTTATTGGGATGGATTGTTGTGAAACGACTAGAAAACTGTCCTGGATGTCGAGAACCGACGGATAGAGAACTAATGCAGGTGATTATCTCCAATCACCATACTATCCAGGTTGGAAATACTCCGGTTATGATGTTTAGCCAGGAAATCGTAGGAAGATGCACGATTTGTGATTTGCGGTTCATCGCGGGCCGTTTACCTCCGGAGGACTTAATAGTTTACTATAAGGATGGAGACTATACGAGTCGCCCCGGACGACCTCTTGATTTGGAGGCCCGAGCTAAGAAGAGTGGTTTGTTTACGCGATCGGTCCTGCAGACTCTAAAAAGCTCAGATATCAGTCCCGTGCGACATTTGGACTTCGGCTGTGTTCAGGGAAATCTAATGTTAGCTGTGGATTGGATGACCGTAGGGGTGGAAATTGAACCCAACTACCTAAAGTGGGCTATAGAGCATAATTTGGAAGTCTATGACGGCTTAGATAAAGTACCGGGGTTTTTCGACCTTATTACGCTGATTGAGGTTTTAGAGCATTTAGACCAGCCTTTGGACTCTCTCATCGCTCTGAATGCTAAATTGACCATCGGAGGGCATATTATGATCTCCGTCCCGGATTTACTCAAGGGTCATCCCAGTCCGCTGTCTAATCGGCACTTATCTGCGTTCACCCCCACAGCTCTAGAGAATATCATGAAGAAGGCGGGGTTCGAGAAGGAACTTATATATCATGTAGATTTGGGTATGCCTACCCTATTTTACGTCGGAGTAAAGAAATGATAGGAATCGTGTCGTTACAAGATGATGTAAAGACTTGGGCGGAGCCTCTGATTGCGGACATTGAAAGAGAGGAGCCCGACATGGAATATCGGCTGGCGACAGCAAAGCCAGGTGAAGGTAGTTATGCTGCGTCCATAAATGAGTTAGGACGCTGGTGGTATAAATATACCGATGATAAGTGGTTTATCCCCATGAATGCCGATGTGAGCCTCCATGGGCCCATTCAGGCCTACCTGGACCGCATGCCGGTCAATAAGCTCTATGGGATGACAATCAACACCCGAGGAGATCTACAATGGATCGACGGGTGGATTTACGTCATTTCTAGGGAAGTCTGGGAACAAGTGGGACAATTTGATGAGAACTTCAAGATTGCATGCTTTGAAGACGCTGACTACAGTTGGCGGGCAAATGAGACTGGATATCCCCTAGCGAAGGTCAACTTCCCATTCCACCACCACCAAGCGTCTCCCCGCATGCGCGTGAAGAACTTCTGGAAGATCCGGAAAGAAAATCAAGCCTATCTAGTCGAAAAGTATGGATTGGGCGAAGAATGGAGTTATCGATGAAAATAGGAATCTTACCTGTTGGAGGCGAATCAGCGCGGTGGAGTGGATTTCCTAAGGAGTTGCTGCCCTTAGGCAATGCTTGGACCTTACTAGATAGAGCACTCCTAACACAGACTCGCGCATTAGTCGACCATGTGTTTCTTGTAAGTAGTCCAGCTAAATATGATCTGCACTATTGGTGGGTAAAGGACTATATGAAGTGGCCGAATGTAGACGTCCTGCTTGCCGATAGTGTAATGGATGCAATTCTTATCGTTCTTAAGAGACAACCCGCGGATGAGTATATTTTTGGATTTCCCGATGTGTACGCAGATAATCCTCTATATCCCGAAGAACTTACTGATCCCTTAGAAATGGGGTTATTTAGGACAGAAGAGTCGGAGAAGATGGGAATGATGCGGGGAGATCTTGATACTGCGCATGTAGTAGACAAACAACCAGTCCCTCCTGGTAAAGCGTATGGAGCTTTCATGTTTGATAGGAAAGTCGCACAGTTTTGGTTGGGGCATGAGTTTGAGGATCACACGGATATGCTTAATCAGGCATTGGCTACATTCGACTGGGGGTCGTGGCCAATAGAAACTTATGTTGATGTAGCTTCTTTTAATGATTACCTGAGGCTACTTGGAGGAACATATGCAAAAAAGTAAAGCGCCTTTTGCAGCGCCGGCAGGGAGAAAGTGGTGCTCGATGCACAATACAGGTAGAGGATCCTATTTGCCTACGAGTCAGTTTCCCGAGAACTATAGTTACTGCCGAGACTGTAAGCGGGCATACCAAAGAGAGTGGGATAGGAATAAACGGGTAAGGCCCGATGTTATTGTTGTTCCTGCTGCTCGCCTATCGACAAATGCCAAGAAGATCTTTGTCACCCTGCCTAACACGGAGAAAGCACGCAATGCCCTTAGAACCCTCTTCAGCTACTGGCCCGACACCGAGCTCGACTGGTAGTGACACCGCCGTCGTTATCTGCAACGGACCTAGCCTTGCTTCGGTACCTAATGAGTGGCTTGACCAGTTCCCAACGTTTGGATCTAATCGAGTCTGGCTCAAATACAGTCCCACCGTCCATGTCACTCTTGATCTCAAGATGGTCCACAATGTTATTCTTCAGCAGGAAATGCTGGTGGGATTTGAGGGATCAGATGAAATTTATGTGTCTGGAGTTGTTGCCGACCGACTAGGGCGAGACAATCTTCCAGATAACTGTTACGAGTTTAAAGCGTGGAACAACCTGCTAGAGGCAGACGGAAGTCTCCAGCCGGGGTTTTCTACCAATCCTCTAGAGATGATAGTATCTGGTGGGACCGTCACGTACGGTCTTCTTCAGCTCGCCTATTGGAAAGGTTTTAGTCGGATACTTATCGTTGGCTGTAACCATACCTTTAGAGACCCCCGCGGAGATCATTTTGACGAGGCGTACAATAAAGAAGTTGGGATCCCTTACGAGAGTGACCAAACAGATCCTTTTGCTGCCGGCTCTGAGCCAGGGGAATGGTTCTGGAACGAAGAGAACTTTGTGGCGAAGGTCAATATGTTCTACGGTGTCGCGGATCAGATCTTTAAGGTCCACCGCGACGGAGAAGTTATCAACTGCACGCCGGATACAAAGTGCCAAGTGTTCCGTATAGATGATTGGAGGAATTACCCATGATGAGTGATCCGTTTGCGCGACAAGAGATTCCTGATATTCTTCGGCAAGTCCGTCGCGATCGGCGGCCCCCCCGGACAGGAAGTCGCCATCGTCGGGGCTCACGGGGACGACAACGGCTTCAGCGAAGACTCCGGCTCCGCCTACCTCTTCGACATCTCTGACCCCGCGAACCCCACGCAGGTCGCGAAGCTCGTGGCCAAGGACGGCTGGGCGGTCGACGCGTTCGGCATCTCCGTCGCGATCAGCGGGACCACCGCCATCGTCGGGGCCTGGCA
>JACZWF010000104.1 GCA_022572285.1 Nitrososphaerota archaeon
ATCAAACGCTAGTCTGTTCAGAATTTGGGGCCGTTAAATTTAAGCGCGCGCGCGCTAGAAGAAGAGATTCAAGCAAAGACGCAGCGGAATGGAGAATTAGATATTGTAATATCTACAAAAGAGGAAATCGCCGCTGAAGCAGATGAGCTTCAGAGGCTCGTACACGGATTGAGGCAAGATGGTGCGATTTTGCAGGCCGGTGAACTTGCAGAGACCAAGGCGAGAGCGATATTCAAGGATAAGGATTTACTCCTGTCGATAGCCCTGCACTCGATGGTCGAGGCCATGAAGAAGGACGAGGGTCTCACCTGGGCTTTGCTCTATCCGAATATGGCGCAAGTTAGAACCCTCGGATCCCTCATGAATGGGGAGAGACCTACATCCACTGACGAAGATGTCGAAAGGCTCGCACAAGTTGGAGCAGAGATATTTGATCAGCTTTTGAAGAAAGTTGTACAACAATCTGTTGATACTGCGGCCTTCGAGCACCCATCGGAGAACAAGCAGATCTCATCCTAGTTCGTCTTCCAGATCAAGATCATTCCGCCTCCCCATCCCCGTCCCTTTACCATGCCCTCTGAAGCGAGCTTCATCCTGACAGTATACTGCTATCGAGAGTTGTTGCCCATCTTATATAGACGGGAGTGACAATTTGATTAATCCTTCATGATTAGCGCGCGCGGAACTCGTGGTAGCCGAGGCTACTGGGAAGGAATTAATTACACGCTACCCCCTTTAAGATAATTTCATAGGAGTTCCGGGGCAATATTTTCCTTCCTAGTCCACCCGGTGAAAAGAGTTAACAGAACGTTGAAATCCAAAATCATATTATATTAGACTCTAGTGATAATTGGAGTGTTTCTTGATTAGCAAAAGAGCTCCTTATCAAAATACAAGTGTAGATTTCCAGAAGAGCCAACAACAAATCACCAGGCTTTTGGAAGCATACGGATGTGAAGGAGTACAGTGGACGACGGTCTTCAAGCCCCCCCCAAGTTGAAGTTAAGTTCGTCCTAGAAACGGAGATTAATGGTTCAAAAAAGAAATTAGCGATAAAGATTAAGCCACCAGTCTTTGCGAAGAGATTACGATCGGGACAGCACGTAGCAAATCTTAATCAGAGTCTAAGACTTCTATTCTGGTACCTTAAAACAAAGCTCGAAGCAATTTCGTTTGGCCTTGTCAGTGTAGAGCATGAGTTCCTTTCTGACATAGTTTATCTTCTACCCGATGGAACAGAGAAAACGATTAGCGAAGTGCTTGTTAAGGAGCTCGGGAGTTCAGATATGCCTAAGTTAACATCGGAAAGGATGTGATAGAAATAATAAGTTTTGAGTGCAAATTTGATAGAAATGGATTGGTCGAAGTATCGGTGAAAGGTGATACTATTGATGAGATTAAGGAATCAATTCCTAGGGTTTCGGAGCTTTTTGAAAATAGTTCTATCAGAGTTACCACGAGCGAAGATGGAAAGAAGGCGGTTCTAGAGCCAACTACCGACATACCAAGCTGGATGGTACAGAATGTTGGGGACTGGAGTAAGAAAGAGCTTGCCCTGCAGATATTCTTGGTAAGGGGAAACCAACCGCTGAAGATAGATGATGTCGAAATGGATGGCAGAAATCTCGGGGTAGAGATGAAGAGCTGGATTAGTCACAACTTTAAGAGAGATTTGGGAGGGGACGTTCTTCAAGTTCAGAGAGAAGGCACGAGCAGAGTCTACAAGCTTTCGGCCATTGGGTTGGCAAATGCAAAGGCGTTTAGAAACAAGTATACAGGCACGTAAGAATGTGGATCGACCTCCGGCCTCGCGAGGTCACCATAACATAGGGGGCGGATTTATCCCGTCTTCCAGATAATCCTACCTTTCCCTTATACAAGGTGTCTCTTCCGTCTGTATATATAGATTGATTTTGTTTAGTCTTCAAGATCATGTTACGATTAAAGGTACGTAACCGAAGGTGACTGGTCTCTGGGAACAGAGAACAAGAAGAAATGGAGGGAAATGACACGTGCGGAACGGCGGGCTAAGACCAAATGGATCCGTAACATTCTACTAATAATATTTGGGGTTACACTTGTGCTCCTGATAATCTCATTACTCGGATAACCTTTCAACTCTTTATCTTGATTAATCACGTCTCTCTTTTGTTGGAGCTAATCCGATGACGAACGAGGAAATTGATTACGATGCGGTACTGAAGGGCGATCGTAGATCACTCGCTAAGGCAATTTCAATAGTAGAGGATCGAGGGATCTACGGGACCTCATCGCCAAAGATAGGTGAAATGATGAGAAGGGCATTCGTAATTGGGATTACTGGCCCTTTGGGAACTGGCAAAAGCACCCTTGTTGATAAACTGATAGATGCCTACCTCGGGAAAGGGCGGACTGTTGGGGTCTTGGCGATAGATCCGACGAGTCCTATTACAGGCGGAGCACTACTAGGCGATCGGCTAAGAATGACTAGGCATAGCTTGAACAAAGACGTTTTCATCAGAAGTATGGCATCGAGGGGAGAACATGGTGGCCTAGCGAAGTCAACTAGAGGCGCCGTTTCTCTTCTTAGCGCATCGGGAAAGGATATCGTCATCGTCGAAACCATTGGTGCCGGCCAATCAGATGTGGAGGTAATGAATCTCACTGACGTCGTTGTTGTTGTCACCATGCCTGGACTAGGCGACGAAATTCAGACCTCCAAGGCCGGCCTTATGGAAGTAGGAGATATCTTTGTAATCAATAAATCAGATCTAGGAGGAGCTGACAGGATGATGATCTATTTCACTGAGTTTCTTAGAGGCAAGAATGATTCCGGTCGCTGGCTTCCTCGTGTCGTGAAGCTATCCTCAGTTACTGGTGAAGGAATTTCCGATTTGTTGATGGCCCTGAATTCAAGGGAGGAATTTGTCAGGGAAAAGAAAACGCGTCGATTTCAAAGGAAAAGGGAAAATATTCAAGATGAAATAATTAACCTCGTGGCAATTGAGTTGAAGAAAATTGTGTTAGAGAAGCTTAGTCAGAGTCAGGATCTCGGGAAGTTTATTGATCTGGTGGAACAAGGCCAACTCGACTCATTGCGAGCTGCCCAAGAAATCTCCGCCAGACTAATTCGAGAGAGCTAATCGATCTCTTCTCCACCCCTTAGGACTCTAGATATTATCGCAGTCAACTCAAGAATACCTTCTTCTGTGGTTGCAGAAACCGGCATGAGTTCCTGGGAAAGTCCTTGACTGGCAAGATTTGCTAGAATAGCTTTTCCAAGTAGGTAGGTTTCTTGATCTACTTCCTTCCCCATAGCCTCTATCGGTCTGCTACCTCGAGAAGACCAAGTCATAATCTTTCTCCAATCATCTCCTACCATGTCGCGCTTCGACAGGACTGAAACCTGGCCGATCTTCAATCTCAATCTGATAGAAGCCGAGAGAAGGGCGATTGAAACGAGGTTCATGGGAGAAGAGACGAGAGTAGCGTCAAAGAGGAATAGATTGAGCTTGGTTTCGCTACGTATTGACTCCACTATATACGGGCCACTTGACCGATACGCGAATAATTCGATCTGCCCGGGAGTGTCGAAGAACACGTAATCTGGGCTTAGAGAGGCAATTTCTTCTTCTATTTCAACTATCCTCGTGGCTACGAGATCGGATGCAAAGATAAGTGACCCGTTGGGGCCCAGTTGATACTTCTCCATTATTTCATTCAAATCAATGAAGTTTCTGACATCTACATCAGGACTGTATGGGAGGGACCTAGCGCCAGGATCAAGGTTAACGGCTATCGCATCTGAACCTCTATCTGCATACCCCGCGGTAATAACTGACGTAAGTAGTGATTTTCCCGCTCCAGCTGTGCCTGTTAGGAAAATAGAGTGCATTAAGAACTGGATCGAATTATCTATTATTACGGTTGTGGTTGCCAGGCCTAAGACTTTTTCTCCCATCGCCCCGACCCAAAAGCGTGGTTGATCAGACTGGCGTAGAAATCATCAGTATAGGTAATGAGCTTCTCAATGGAAGGACAGTTAATACAAATTTGACCCTGATCTGCAAGAAGTTAACTATTTCTGGGGTAAATGTACTTCGCGCTTACACTGTAAGGGATGAGTTGAAGGAGATAGTTGATGTTCTACGCTTTGTATTAGAGCAGAAAACGAGCAGTTGGATTATTACATCAGGCGGCCTGGGACCCACCCATGATGACATCACGTTGCAAGGAGTTGCTCTAGCTCTTGGACGGAAGATTTCCCTTAACGAGAAAGCTCTTGAGATGATAAGGGGAAGAAACGCTGAACTGATCCTTACAGACGCTCGTCGAAAGATGGCTTTTTTACCCGAAGGTGCGACACCCCTAAAGAATCCAGTAGGGATGGCACCTGCGGTTTATCTGAGAGAGTCAGAAACTAACATAATCTGCCTGCCGGGAGTTCCGCAGGAGCTGGAGGCGATAGCAGAAGAATCCGTTCTCCCCATGATAAAGAGGGACGCCGGAGATTTTTTCTTCGTGGAAGGAATACTATGGGTTCAAGGTCTTCTAGAAGCGGATCTCGCACCAATCATTCTAGAAGTGTTCAGGGAACGTCCTGAAGTCTACATAAAATCCCATCCTAAAGGTGAAGAATTCGGGATTGAACTTAGTCTGACGGTTACTACCAGACATCCTGATAGCTCAAGAGAGCTGGTCAGTAAAAGTCTCGATGAGATTTCCACTAGGGTTCTGCAGGCGAGCGGTTCTATATCTTCGAGACGGATCGTTAACCATAAATGACTGCGGATTCGATAGTTCCAGACTGTTAACCCTTCTTACTCAGCCACCATTCCAAGTAATCGCCTCTGTCATTGGTCTTGCGTCTCTGATCATATTCTTGATCTCTCTTTCGGTCTCTCATCTCAGACAACTCATCCCGACTTAGAAAGAGGCCGCAGCTCTTGCAGGCGAATTTCCGAGCGGCAACGTCGAAGGTAAGGAGACCGCTGCACTCGGGACAGAAGTTCTCGGGCATATGAAGAAAATCCGTTCAACGTGCTATAAAGCTTATGGCAATATGTGAACTGTTTTCTAAAAACGAGCCAAGTGGTTATTAACCAAACTGCTGAAGGAGGGGTTTGGGTAGCTTGAGTGAGTGGATTGTACTGGGTGGTCCAGCTTCCATAGAAATAGCCAAGAATTTGGCAAAGGTGACAAACCTAGAGCTCGTTCAAGTCGACTATAAGGCGTTTCCCGACGGTGAGGGTAAAGTGAGGTTTAGCGCAGATGTGATGAATAAGAACGTGATAATGGTCCACGGTACTCATCCGCCTTGTGATACCCACCTTATCCAGGCTCTCTTCATCGCTCATAAGCTAAGCCAAGAGGGAGCTGCCGTACATGCATGTATCCCGTACCTTGCATATGCCCGACAGGATTCTGAGTTTCAAGCTGGTGAGATAGTGAGTCTTGCTACAATTTCCCACCTCTTTAGAACAGTCGGGGTAAAGTCCCTGGTTACGGTTGACATCCACAGTAGTCACGGCTTGGGCTACTTTTCAATTCCTAGCTATAGCGTTTCAGCGATTCCTCTTCTGGCAGAATTTGCCAGGCAAAACCTCAATCTTAACTCTCCTTTGGCAGTCTCGCCTGATTTCGGGGGTTCGACTCGTGTCGAAGCTTTTGCTACCATCCTTGGAATCGAGAAGATCTCCCTAAAAAAAGCACGGATCAGAACTAC
>JACZWF010000105.1 GCA_022572285.1 Nitrososphaerota archaeon
TTGAAAGTAATGTATTAGTTATCTGAGTGCTTCCTACTACTTGAGCATATACACTACCTATCCCTATACCATATATAGATCCGATGGCTTGTGAAGTAATCGCTACAGAACCTAATATATTATCTCCCGAAACAATGAAAACATTTCCAGAAGCTTGAAATACAGAATCAACTGTTGTACTTGTAACTATTCTTTTAGGCGTTCCAGTAGCTCCCGACTCTAACATAATTGGATGCCATACTGTTGTACCAGATGATTGTCCATAAGTTTGATTCGGTCCAGATACTGACAATAACGTGTTTGTTATCTGTGTACTTCCTAAAACTTGTTCGTAAACAGATCCAATTCCTATACCATATATTGATCCTATAGATTGGGATGTGATAGCGACGCTTCCGAGAATGTTATCTCCACTTTGTATGTATATGTTTCCAGATGGGATAAATGCAGAATCTATAGATGGCATCGCTACCGAACCAATCTTGATCCCTAGACTTAACAAATATCCAGATCTAAGATCAGGATATGAGATGCTTGAACGATCAAGAAAAATCTATCTGGATTCTCTAATGGCTATGCGACGTGTGCTGAGGGAAAGAGGAACAATTTCTATAGTAACTCCATATTTACGGATAGCCGGGCAGCAATCAATTACTTTCGATTTCCGAAATTTGGTAGAAGAGGCTGGCCTACGTGTCTCTGATGAGCTTGTCAGATTCCCTCTATATCCTCACCATACAAAGGAGGCGAAACTTCTTCGGGCGTTTTGGCTCTTGAGGAAGGACTAACAACGCTTGGTAATCTCAAGTGCGACCAGTTCTTCAAAAAAGAGCCTTCTTCTTGCGACTATTCTCACATTACATGTTTTTAAAAAAAGGGAGATTGCATCTTCAAGTTTGGAGGATGTTGAAAGGACCATGAGTACCTTTCCGGCTTTCTTGACTACTACCAGAGATGCTGTAAACCATTGTATTGGGACAGATATTCCTCCAGTACCGCCATCAACACTCCTATCCACAATTTCCTCAGAAGGGAGATATGGTGGGTTGAAGACTACCAAGTCGAAAGTTTCAGGAGTAAAGGGTGTTGCACCATCTGCTATTAGGAGATCAACGTTCTGGAGAAGTTCAAGCGTCGCAAGAACTCTCCCAGTCTCTTTGGTGGCATCTACGCTTATGTCTACCCCAACCACATACTCGCTCATTTTCGCCAAGATTGTGGTAATGAGACCTCGGCCAACCCCAATCTCGAGAGAGATCTTGGCAGGATAGCGGTTCACCATGTCGGCGAGGAGAAACGTGTCTTCGCCGGGGGAGTATGGTTCCATCGGTCAACCCTTGATCTTGTCGTACACCTTGGCTGCCAGAGCGAATAATTCATCAGGATACAGGTCAGTAACACGTTGTTGTTGATGAATTAGATGGAAGGAATCACTGAGATCTATATTGTGCTGTCGTTCGAGGGTCGCTAGCATTGATGATGCTAGTTTACGCTTGAATGAAAAGAATTTGTTAATCACTCGGATTAGTTCTGGCCTAGCGGGATTACGTGGTTCTAGTGACAAGATCACAGAATCAACTTGAGGAGCAGGAGTAAAAGCTACGCGCGAAACAGAGTCTTCCGTTCGTACGTGTAAACAACGCTGAGCTATTACAGAAACTGCCGAGTATCTTGATGTTTTCGGAGCTGATAGAATTTTTTCTGCAAATTCTTGCTGCATTAGCACTATGGCTCGTGTGAAAGTCAAGCAGGCCAGCCACTCAATGAACCTTCGTGATCCAGAGTAGGGAAGACTGGCAACCAGAAAATCAAATTTTACTTCCCTTCCAAATCCATCGATATTCTCCAATCTCAAATTGCGCAGTTCGGAGAGCTTCTCTTTGGCTTTCTTGAAAAGGGATACGTCAATCTCTGATGATGTTACAAAGCGGGCCCTGGCACATAATCTTTCTGTAAGATTTCCAGTTCCTGTTCCTATTTCATAGACTGTGTCGGAAGGACCTACATTAGAAAGATCAACTAGCCTCTGAATTATTTTTCGATCCCTTAGGAAGTGCTGACCGCATCTCCGTCTTTTGGATACCGAGGTTTTCACCTCAGTTAAGGCTCATGGTTCTGGTAGCGTCGGTCACTACTGAAATTGTGCGGGACGCATGCATCTGTGAGGGATGCCTGAAAGGTTCATGGGAATAGACCTCCTCCTGGTTCTCATCCAAATTATCTCTTCCCCGCAGTTTCTACACTTGGCAATCGTCTCTTGAGACAACAGGGATTATTCTGCATTATGCCATTTAAACTGATGGTATTTGGCATAACTCAATGCCCGGGGTGACGGAGCGGCGGTTATGGAGTGGGTGTGACCATCAGGGGTTTCTCACGTTTATAGTCACGTAGGACCCAATCAGAGAGTCCCTGCTGATGTACCTCCAAGGCACACCGTTGAGGAGTGACGATTCCGCCAGGCTCACAACGATCCTCAAATTGACATCTCATGCATGGATTGGATTCGTATGGTCCAAGGTTCATGGCATTAGCAGCCTTTAGAAGGAAGGTCCATCGGCCGTCCTCTAGAGACCGTTCCCTTGCAATTAATCCGCTCTTTTCCAGCCGTATAGCTATTTTCGAAATCTGATTACTTTTGAGGGAGGTGGACCCCAATAGCCCACGTTGCGAAATTCCTTGGCGCCCAGCCGTCACAACCAAGTTAAAGAGTTGTGAATAGATATCTCGTTTCAAGAAGCTCCACTATGATCTCTATGCAAGTCCAGGCTTATCAATGAATCGGATGGTTTACCTCTGTACGAAAAGGATAATCCTCGAACCACCCCGGATTTCTTCAAGTATACGTCTTGTAATTAGCTTTGCTGGCTCCCTAACACCAACCCTCTCTTGAAGATCGTTGAGACTCTCGAAGGGCTTTTTCTCTCTCTCTCTGATTATTTGCATCATGAAGGTCTTTCCAATTCCTGGAATAACTTCGAGTGCGTGGAGCCTTGGTGTCACAGGCTGAGCTTCGTTGAAGTACGTAACAAATCTTGATTCATTTGCAAGAACAAGCTTTTCAACAACAACTGGGAGGTCGTCTTTTGCGTCCATAGTTAGCTCGTCATATGAGAGTTTACCCAATACGCTCATCACTTTCACTCTATCTTGTTTTCCGATCCCAATTCTCTCCCCGATTTCGAAGGTCGAGTTAGCTAGAGCTAGTATCTCCAGGAGGGTAAGGCGGTCCTCTCCAATTGCTTGCACAATTGGGCCCTCCCTCCCTCTGATGATCATCGACCTACCGTGTGGTATTGAGTCCAAGACGAATGCAAATTCTTCATACTTCTTGGGAAGAAGAGATGTACTCATCTTGAATATCTCACTGTACTGGTCGGGCTAGTTAGGTTGGACAACATCCAAAAACGCTCGAACCTTGTTATTGATTCTTAAATATTTGGATGTCATGTGAATTCCTTCTCTGAAAAATACGGGAATTCGCCTATAAACCTTATTAATCGAAAGTTTGGATGAGCAGAGTTGTTAATCTTGCTTGTATGCCTCCTTCACGAGGAGCAGTATCTTTTCCAGCGTCTCCGCGGGTATGAGTTTCTTCCACCCGCTAGTGAACACTCTCATTTCCGGAAGACTCTTCGGATTTATATTGATGACCTCAAGGGCCTCTTCCTCGCTCAAATACTGTTTTTCAACTATCTCTGATACAGCATGTTTCACCTTCGTTACGTTCGCGTCTGAGGACTTTTGGGCGTAGTCGACAGTCCTCTTCTGAATCTGATCAGACTTTTCTGGATCGAGGCTGGCGAGGATCTCCTTGACCTCGGCGATGCTGACCGTCCTACGACTCTTCTCTTTCATTTCATAATCACTACCCCTTGTGAGGAGTTATGTGTTCTAATCTGGATATGATTGTTTTCATCTTCTCTCCAAGGGGGACTTCCACATGGACGACCCTTCTCATAACAATCACAATAGTGCCGGCAAGTCCTTGATACCTTCGATGAGGCATTCCTTTCACTTGGGAAGGATCAATATCGATCACGACTTTTTCTCCCACGGAATAGTTCCTGAGAAAGACTGAGAGTCCCCTATTGCGTTTCTTGGTGAATACTGAACGAGTTTTTCGCCTGTAACCATGATGCCGGGCCATTGATGGTTCATCTCCCCGAGCGGCCGAATTTACGTGTTACGCATTCATCCCCCCTCACGCAAGTGAAAATCAGAACGAAAAGAAGGCCCCATCATTATTATTTAGCAAATATGGTAACGCGCGGGCGCCTCGCCACATTAGTGGCCGAGAGAAGTAAGGAGACTCTGGATGAGATGAGGCGTCTAAAGGCCCGTCCGGGGATACTCGTTAAGGCCGTCTATGCTCTATATGGAAGGCATGATGTCCTGATGATCTTCGAAGCAGAAAGCGAAAACTACGCCCTGGATTTCGTTCTCGAATTACGAAATCGCGTTGGAATAATCGACACCGAGACAGCACTCGCGACAGACCTCAAGCAGAAGGAAGACGCTTAACTCAGCAGAGAATGCACTAACGCACGTCATCTCAAGCTTAAAATAACTACATCGGCCAACTTCGATCCCAGTTTAGTTAATGAGAAGAGAAGCAAATGCTGCCCTAGTATTGCAGGACGGTACCGTCTTTTTCGGCATTGGTTTCGGTGCTGCAGGTAAGGTCAGCGGTGAGGTGGTGTTTAACACTGGGATGGTCGGCTACACAGAGGCTCTAACAGACCCGTCCTACAGGGGTCAGATACTTACATTCACTTACCCTTTGATTGGTAATTACGGCGTTCCATCTTATGGGGATCCAGATCAGATACCACTCTCCTTCGAGTCAAGAGAGATACAGACTTCAGGTGCGATAGTACACAACCTGTGTGAAGAGCCAAGTCATTGGTCGTCGACGCGCAGTGTTTCTAGCTGGTTCAGAGATGCTGGAGTCCCTGGAATTAGCTCGATTGATACGAGAACTCTGACGATAAAACTCAGATCCGAGGGTGTCATGATGGGGATATTGGAAGTGACCGACAACGAGATAGATCTTGAGGGCTTGCGCAAGGAGATCAGAACATTGAAACCGTATGGGACTGTCGATCTAGTTCGGAAGGTAACGCCGAAGTTGACTCGGCGGTATGGTTCAGGGGATGAAGTGGTTGTGCTCCTAGACTACGGTGCTAAGTATGGGATAATAAGAAGCCTCCTTGAGAGGAATCTAAGTATAGTGGATCTCCCCTACGATTCTGGGATTGATGAGATCCTATCATATGATCCTAGTGGAGTCGTTATTAGTAATGGACCTGGCGATCCAAAGGCTTGTTCGGCAACCTTTCCAGTAATCAGGGAGATTATTGATAGCAATCTGCCGACGTTGGGGATATGCTTGGGAATGCAGCTAATAGCACTTGCTTTGGGTGGTGACACTTTCAAACTGAGATTCGGACACAGAGGTCAGAATAAGCCTTGCGTCGAAGCTCCGGATGGACAGAGTTACGTCACGAGTCAAAATCATGGCTATGCGGTCGATGAGTCATCCCTCCGGGAAACGGGTCTAAAAACTTGGTTCCTGAATGCCGATGATAAGACACTCGAGGGGGTTCGCCATAAGGAAAAGGCGTGTATCGCTGTCCAGTTCCATCCTGAGGCATCCCCTG
>JACZWF010000106.1 GCA_022572285.1 Nitrososphaerota archaeon
TGATTAAGGTGAAAGTGGATATTGGAGGCGAAATCAGGCAGACTGTTGCAGGTCTTGGTCAGCACTATCGACTAGAAGACTTGGCAGACAAGGAAGTAATCGTCGTAACGAACCTCCAACCGAGGAGGATCTATGGTATTGAGTCGGAGGTAATGCTTTTGGCTGCTGTTGCAGGCGATGATATTAGCCTTCTCCAAACGGACAAGAAATTTCGACCAGGTGCTAAAATAGGTTAGCTAGCTCACATGAGTAAGCGCTGATTCCTCCTCCTTCATCCTACCTGTGACGGCTCTGATACCCAAGAAAGCTACTAGCCCGATCTCCCCTAAGATTGTAACAGTGAGAACAAGATCAATCGTACCTATTGTAGCTGCCGATAGGATGACTTCTCGGTTGGAATTCACGGAGAGAGTTTCTCTTACAAACTCATCATCATTTATGCTGTAAGTAATCGTATATGTTCCACTCTCGAGTCTGAGAGCGTGTCGCTCCGCAAGAGGATATTTGTAAGCCTCTCCTGACTTTTCCACACTAATGCTTCCCTCTCTTAGATCTCGGTTCACCTCGTCGACGACTGAGACTTCTAATGTATTCAGGCGAGTTACTATCTCGAGATCCTCAGGAAATCCTATCTCATTCGACGTCTTCCCAAGTATCTCGAAGTTTCTAACGGTGAAATTATTGACTAAAATCCGTGTGAGTTGTAGCGAATCTCCTAGAGAGTTTCCTAGTAGGTAAGTTATCCCTTCATGTTGGCTTTGCTGGACAGAGCCTGAGAAACCCAATTCGTACGAGAATAGCTGCTCGGGTCCATTGAAGAGTCTCAAGCGGGTAAGAGGCAAGTCGAGTTCTGTGGTCGATACTAACGTTGTAACCCCGAAGGTAGACCTCACTGCGACAAGAACAAGATCGTCGAGGTCAGATTCGGTCAAGATAATTCTGAGTGCTTTCATAGGTGAGGTGGAATGGTCCAGAAGAGTAAAGGAAGCGCTTTCCAGAACGAAAACCGGTAGATATATGTTGATGTCTCCAGACGCTCCACCCTCGCTAAAAATATGCAAGTAATGCAGACCTAATTGGATCGGTGTGTCTCCACCATTCCCAGGTTCATTGAGATTCGGGAGGTTCATCTGAGACTCCAGATTGAGATTATCCACTGAAAGCACCGTCGAGACAACGGTCCCATTCTTCCTCAGTGTAATAGATATTTCATCGGTGGCGCTTCCCGCTGTGATCACTCTAGGACTTTCTAACACTATGTGAAGAACACCTCCGATGGGTCCCAGCTCAGTTACCTGATACGTAAGTAAGACTTGCCCACCTGGTACCATGACACTAGTGTAGTTTATTATTCCAAAATCAGCCTCTAGTGACGATTTCTGAACTCCCCTCCGGAGTAGAGCAAGCTGTGTCGTCAGGTCGAGTCCATCGCTTTCGGTCGGTCTAATCTGTATAGTGTTAAGGCTTAGAGTTGTGGAGGGATTCACCCGCAGAGGTTCGTGTGGGCCAACAACTCTCAAGACAGCCGTTTGAGCCTCTCTTCCACCTGGCAGAGGCGAAGTTGAGACTGCCGATATAACATAAGTGAGAGATCTGTCACAGCAATCCGGGCCGGGAATCTGAATCATTCTGCTTTCTGTATTCGAGATCTCTAAGGTCTGAGACTCGCCACCCACTACGCCGTGTGTAACCTCAACGTCGCGAAATGCCAGCAGCCAGATTTCATCGCCGGGGCCAACAGGAATTGTAGAACCGTCGAGGGGGATTGATTCTGCGCCCTGTTTGAAACCGATTCGAACAAGTTCTTGTTCTATTTCTGGTTGCACTTGCCCTAGAGACGAAGGAATGAGTAGCGTGAAAAGCAGGCCAGAGACCAGTATCAATCCAAGTCTAGCGTTCATTGCTTTCTCTCCGTGAAGACCAGTACAACTATGATGGCACCAGCAACCAGAAATGGGGGAACGATTGTAACCAGATATACTGCTGGTTCTACAATTAAACGGGAGATGAGAAGAGCCGGTAACAATAGGAGAGCACTCCCGAACGTAAGAAAGGCGACCGTAGGACGAAGAGTGCTAACCATACGTGCTTCTCCAGCTGGATTGTCCTTAACCTCTGATAATCTGACCTGCGCAGCGAGTGCAGAGAAAGTAATAGCGGGGATCGAAATGATTGTACTCAGGCGAACAAGCTCTGCTAGGGGCAGATCTAGAGGGACTCCCTCGTATCCAAAGTATATCGCGACACCAGCTATCTGGTCAAATGCTAGGAGGACCGAAAATCCCGCCCCGGTAGCCTGACCGACTAATGAACCTGCGTAGATCATCAATGCCAACATGTAAGCGATAAAAAAGTATGTGACCTTTCCGAGTGCGCCGACTCCTGCACCAAATACAATTTCGTAGAGCGAGCCGATCGCGCCAAAAATTAGGTAAGCCATGAAGACCCCGATGAAGTCTGTGGGGTTGTTTGTAGTTATCACAATGAACATAGGATAAATTATTGGGGCAACAAGAAGGAAACTTTCGAGCGAGACCTGTACTGTCGGACTCTTTATCCTAGCTAGAACTCCACCCCGCCTTAGGAAAACGTAAACTACAATAAATCCGATAGCCGCTACAAACCCGATTGATGAAAGGAAGTCAATTGTGCTGGCAACCACCGTTCCGTTCAGTAGCATTATGAGCGCTGGCAGAGTGGCCAGCGCGGAAACGTAAGTCCTAAGCTCTCTGCGTAGTGGCGTAAGCCCACCTCTCCAATGATCCGATAGTTGCTCTCACAGTTTCAGCCGATGCTAATAGGCACGTAACACCGGCCTTCTGAGCAGCTTCTTGGATTTGTTCTGCCCGTTCCAGATTGGTCTCGTTGTGGACGATTACAACAACCAGATCACGAGCCGTTTTTATCTTCGGGATATATGAGTCGACTAACCTATCATCTAAACGTCCGAGGATCAATACGAAGCTGTTACCAAACTCAGCGGGAGAGAGTTGGAGATAGGTCTTGGATAGATTGGTTATCAGAAATTTGTCTAGAGACGGTTGAACCAATGCCAGGTGACGTAAAACCGAGTCTATGTGAGACTCGCCCTTACTAGGACGGATGAGGGTTCGCATCTTATTGTCGAAGAAGGCAAGACCAGTCCTGGTACCTCTTTGGACAAAATTGTAACAGAGCGAAGCAGCTATGTCTGCTCCAATGTCGAGTGTGGTGTCGTCGCCATTAGGGAGTGCACCATCTTTGCCTATGTCTAGAATTACGGTAATCGCTGCTCCTACCTCACCTGCCATTATTTTGGTCATGGGCTTATGATCCGGGGACTTTGCCATGGCTTTCCACGCAATAACTTTGTAGTCATCTCCGGGTTGATATTCGCGTATCCCCCAGACTTCGCTACTCCTTCCTCGCTTGGTTGATGAGACAACACCCAACACTCCGGAGCCTGTCCCCTCAGGCGGAGTCGCAAATGGATAGATGTGGGGGAGCACGAGAATCTCTTCGGCGTCGTTAAAAGTGAGAGTCTTTCCTGAAAGAAGGAGCCAATCCTTTATCGTCACCTTCGTATTCGAGATGGTGTGAACACCCCTTCTGAGTACTGCGAGGGTCTGGGTCAGCACATAATCTTGCCCGGGTTTGAAGACTATCGTGCCAGTGTTGACGTCGAGGTCCAAGCTCTTGCACTCGAATTCGACTGAGGCATTAGTAGGGAATTGTCCGTTGTAACGCATATTCAGGGTAGTCTTAATTTCAGCTGGAGGTATAAGTTGATGTTTGTCTACCGTTCGAGTTATTGTAAAATTCCTGAACGGCCTCAGTACTGAAAATAAGATGAGATTCAGACCCACTGCTAGAAAGACTCCCAACATTGCGAGAGTTGCTTCGGGAAGGAGAGCCAGGCTGGTAAAGAGGAGAAGAGCTAGAAACCCAATCATTAATCGAATGTGTTTCTGCATGACTACCATCAGATAGGGACCGCAATACCATCAAGAGAATCGCTTAGGATCTTTCGAAGGTAGGGAATTCCCCAACCTTCTCGTGCCTCGGGAGAATCTAGGAGTGTATCTTGTCGGAGTAAAAGACGGTGATTGAGGACTTCAAATGCGACCGCCTTGACGTCATCGGGGACTATATACTTGCGGCCTTCTGTAACAGCGGCGTACCCCTTAGCGGCATAGAGAAGACCTACTGAAGCTCTGGGACTACCCCCGAGGACCACCCTAGGGATATTACTCGTACCACGAACAACCTCGGAAATATATTCCAAGACATTTTCTCCAGCTTTGATCTCTGTATGAATTAGACTCATTGCGTTAACGATGGCAGATTTTTCAACGACGGTCTTGATATCGAGAGCTTTCTCGGTCTTCCTTCTGATAATTTCTATCTCACTTGACTCGTCCAGATATTCCATTATGAGCCTGAATAGGAATCTGTCCAGCTGGGCTTCTGGAAGAGGAAAGGTACCCTCGAATTCGATCGCGTTCTTAGTAGCGATTATCATGAAGGGTATGTCTAGTTTTGAACTAAAACCATCAACACTCACCTGCTTCTCTTGCATACATTCCAAAAGAGCTGATTGTGTCTTCGGCGGTGCACGGTTTATTTCGTCTACTACAATCACGTTTCCGAAGATAGGACCGGCTTTGAATTCAAACTCTTGAATCTTAGGGTTATAGATCCTCGTACCTGTTATGTCCGAGGGCATTAGGTCCGATGTGGACTGTATTCGACCCACTTCTAGACCCAGTGTCCTGGCGAAAAGAGTTGCAAGGAGAGTCTTTCCGGTGCCAGGGAACCCTTCCATGAGGACATGACCACCAACCAAGAGAGCTATGATCAAGGATCTAGTTATGTCTCCGAATCCAACAACATGTTTCTGGACTTCGGAGGTGATGGTGTCAGCGACATCCTTAATTTCGCTTATCTCTTTGATCGATTTGATCATTGCGATTTCTACCTATACTGATTCCACAGACTGCTTCAATATCTCTCTGAGCTTACTGATCCCATATCCTCCTTCGCCTTCATTAGAGTAGAAATCTTCTTGCTTTACAACGATCCTATGATTAAGGATGTCAAAAGCGATCTCCTTAACGTCTTGTTTGGTAACATAATCTCTACCATGTACTACTGCTGCGTACCCCTTCGAGGCATTCAAAAGTGAGACAGAACCCGTAGGACTAGCGCCCAAGAGGACTTGAGAGAGACCGCGGGTTTGGCGTACCACTTTTGCCACATAGTCTAGTACGTCGTCCCCTGTCTTAACCTCCGTCTGGATTACTTTCTTTGCTGAAATGAGAGTGGAGGACTTGACAACAGGTTTTACCTCTGAACTGGTTTTGGTGAACATCTTCAGGATTTCAATCTCTCGTTCCCTTGTAGGATAAGAGAGCAAAAGGCGGGACATGAACCTGTCAAGTTGAGCTGGTGAGAGTGGAAAAGTCCCCTCAAACTCGATTGGATTCTTCGTCGCAATCACAATGAATGGCTTATCTAATTGCGAGGTGATACCGTCGACAGTTACCTGGCCCTCTTGCATCGCCTCAAGAAGGGCTGCCTGAGTGCGGGGCGGTGCTCGGTTTATCTCATCTACAAGAACGATATTACTGAAGATAGGGCCTGATTTGAACTCGAATT
>JACZWF010000107.1 GCA_022572285.1 Nitrososphaerota archaeon
TTCAACAGGAACTGCGCCTCCTCGTCGCTCAACGTGGACACGATTCGCTCCAGGCATTTGTCGACGGGGGAGGAGGCATTCCGCTTTCGGGCCGAGGCCAGCTTCCCCAGCACATCGACCCTCAAGTCCAAGAGCTTTCCCCGCATCGCTTTCGAGATCGCCGTTCCAGATCTTAGGAATTCTGTATTTTTGTGCGACATGAGGGGGTGGGTGATGTTTCACTACCATACCGAGGATTGCTTCATGGAGTGGGGCGGTCTCAGATAGTTTTGATACGTCTCCTTTTGTATAAGCATCGTATACATCTTTGAATTTGATGCCTGTTTTGGCTGCGATGTCCGCGTTGAAGCCCCATTTATCCTTGGCAGAGCCAAAGGCAACGCTGCTGTCTCTTATGCTGACCTTCCACTTCTCACGATATTCAGGTTCCGCGTAGATGGTAATGAGTTGATTGAATTCGCTGACAATTTCTCCTAGCCAAGACTGCATTTTGTCGGGGGTTAATTTTAGTTCTTTTACGAGGCGATCTATCTTATTGATATATAAAACAGGTCGGACTCTCTCCTCTAATGCCTGACGCGTCACGGTTTCTGTCTGTGTCATTACACCTTCAACAGCATCAGACACTACAACTGCACCATCTATCGCTCTAAGACTTCTAGTAACTCTACCTGTGAAATCAATATGTCCTGGGGTATCGATCATGTTCATTACATAGGCCTTTCCACCTTCTTCATAGTAGAGAGTTACATTCGCCGCCTTGATCGTCATCTGTCTCTGCTGTTCCAGTTTCATGGAATCAAGGGCAAGGGCTTTACCGACAACTGAGGGGCTGAGCATCCCAGATGCTGCCAGTAGGCTATCGCTCATCGTGGTCTATTCGTCTAAAGGAGTATACTCGATTAGTTTCCGTGATCCACGTGAGCTATCACACCGAAGTTTCTTATTTGCTCCTTGTTCCCAAGGACCTTCTGGATCTCAGCGATCTTGAACTTTGGCAATATTGAATCAGCTTAAATGGAGATCAAGCAAAGCGTATTTAATCTTTGAGCATAGCTTTCAGATTCTTGATCGCCTGTATGTAGATCTTGATGGACAACAAATATTCCTCGACCTCAATACATTCCGTTGACGTATGCGATAGGTGGGGATTTCCTGGACCGTATGTGACGACCGGAATCTTCAAGGCGGGACCAAGAATATTCATGTCCCCTGTGCCGGTCTTATGCAAATAAATTGGCTTAACTTTTCGCGTCTGTATTATTGCTCTCGCAAGTGCTCGAGTGATGGTGGATGATTTACTGGCTTCAAAGGGCGGTGTTGAATCACCTATCTCAATTGATGTCTTTGGGAAATTGGGATTCTCTAGCAGGCTATTCACGGCTCTGTGGACTTCTCTGGAAACATCTTGACTTGTGAATTTCGAGGGGTATCTTACGTCAATTGAAAACTGGCAGGTTCCCGGCATGACATTCTCGGCTGTCCCCGCTCTAATCCTCGTTAGACATGCAGTAAGGCCTGCATACCGATTGGCCCCGTTGGAGAGCTTTCCAAGATGCGTCTTAATCGCAGACCATACCTCCAATCCTTTCTCAATAGCGTTTTGTGACATCCAGGGAGCACTGGCGTGCACGGGTGATGTTTGGCAGGTGATTTTAATCGACATCCTACCTTTGTATCCGACAGTGATGCTCTGGACTCCACTAGGCTCTCCAAAGATGGCATAATCGGCTGATATCCCTCCCCGTATGAGTTCCTTTATCCCTGAACCGGAGCCTTCCTCATCAGTTACGGCGGCCAGTATGGTTCTTCCTACATTGGCTTCTTTTAGAGATGAAGCAGCGACGATCATTGCTATTAGTGAAGATTTGGCATCTACCACCCCCCTTCCGTATACTAGATCCTTCTTCACTCTGACAGGTTGAAAACCGGGGACTGTATCCATGTGTCCACAGAGGAGAAGGACAGGCTTGCCAACTCCGACTTCACCAATTACATTGTTAGCTGCGTCCACTCGGACATTCTGGTAACCAAGCTCATTAGACATCTTCTCCATTAGAAATTTTGAGATTGAACCTTCTTTTTTTGACGGAGAATATATTCGAAGTGAGTCAGCAAGCAGGCTTATAGCTAGATCTCTCAAATCACTCACGCAACATAGAAGTCATATTACATTCTTTCAACTCTAACTCAAATCTCGTAGGATTATTGAGGTGCGTGTGTCCTCTACACCCTCCAACTTTCTAATCTCTTCTATTGTTGACCTAATCCCTTCGGTCGTTGGCGCGTCTAGTATCACTCCTATCTCGTATTCTCCGGTGATTTCATAGACCTTCTGAACAGTTTGTAATCTCCTTATCTTTCCCGAGACCGCAGAGGTCGTTGTTCCCGGCCTGACAGCCACCAACACTAACGCACTTGAGACCTTACTCGTGGTCTGGTCTATTGTGAATCGCTTTATGGTTCCATCACTAAACAAGCTCTGTATCCTTCTTCTAATCGCCGCCTCCGATAGATTGATCTCCTCGGCTATCTCAACAAAAGATGTCCTTGAATTCTTCTTTAAGATCTCGAGGATGTGTTCGTCGATGCTGTCCATCTGACCGAGATAGAATGCTGACGTAAAAAAGCAATTCTGAACCTCGCCTCAGCTAACCCGCATATTACCTTTAGCCTCTGCAAAAGCTTGGTCCAGAATATCGATGGCCTTATTGATCTGGGCTGGTTCGATTACCAACGGAGGTAGGAAACGGAGTACATTTCTTCCAGAATACAAGAGCAACAATCCTCTCCTCATGCAACTCAGGAGGATATCCCTAATATCAAATCTCGTTTCTACCCCTATGAGGAGACCTTTACCTCTGATATCTCTGATAGTGGCGTGTTTTGCTTTCAGCGTTTCGAGACCGTCAAAAAAAATGCTGCCCATCTCTTTAGCTCTTCCGACCAGATTCTCTTTCTCAATAAACTCTAGTGTTGCCCTGAGCGCGGCACAGACTACCGGTCCACCCCCTAATGTCGTAGTATGGTCACCGGTCTTGAAAGATGAGGCCACTTTCTCGCTTGTAATCATGGCTCCGACTGGGAGGCCTCCAGCAAGTCCCTTGGCTGAGCAGAGAATGTCTGGGGTTACACCATATGCTTGATGGGCCCACATCTCCCCAGTTCTCCCGAGTCCGGTTTGTATTTCATCTAGTATTAGGAGGCTGCCAGCTTCATCACATGATTTCCTAGCTTCCACCATGAACTCCTCCGAAGCGGGATGGATGCCACTTTCGCCCTGGATTGGTTCCAGTAGAACCCCTGCGGTCCTTTCGTCGACTTTTTCCCTCAGAATCTTGATATTCCCGAACGGGACGAACTCCACCTCCGGCAGAAGCGGACCAAATGGATCCCTGTAGCGATGGTTCCATGTAGTTGATAATGCCCCCATAGTTTTTCCGTGATATGATCCCGTCATCGCTATCAACTTCTTCCTCCCAGTTGCTCTCCGAGCGAGTTTCAGGGCAGCTTCAATACTTTCTGCACCGCTATTGCACAAGAAGTAACTTCTCAGATTAGGGGGCGATATTCTGTCCAGCGCGAGCACCGCTTCTGACCTGGCCTCATTGTAGAAGGAGCTATGACAAGTTGTAATTTTTTCTAGTTGTTGATTTATCGCTTTCCTCACATGCGGGTTAGAATGTCCTACGAGGGCCACTCCGTATCCGGCCATGCAGTCTATGTACTCTCTCCCGTTTTGATCCCAGACTAGCGACCCACTTCCCCTTGATAGGACTACTTGGAATTTGTGGTAGACCGGTACAAGATGGGAATCATCTGCGCTTATCACCTCGTTACTGTCCAATAGTGATCACCGTGCACCTTTTATGATCTAGCGCTGAAGAGATAGGATCGTGAACTAGGCCTGAGGTGATTATCGCCTCCTTCGTTCCTTGATCTAAGGCCTCCAAACTTGAGATCACTTTCTTCTCCATCCCGAAGCCAATCTTGGGTAGGAATCCCCTTGCTTGGGAGTAACTGAGATTCTCTACAAGTTCTCCGTCAATTAACACGCCATCCACATCTGTTAGGAAGACAACGCGATCCGCGTGTATTCCTCCTGCGATAAATGCTGCTGCTCTGTCTCCATCCACATTCAGGAGATCAAACTCTTCACTTATTGCGACAGGCGAAATTACTGGAGTGTATCCTCCTTGCAATAACGATGTCAGTAATTCCCCATTAATTCCAGAGATTTTCCCTGTATATCCACCATCAATAATCCTTTTCCTCTTTCTCTCGTCGATTATTAGGAGCTTTTTCTTCCTATTGGCTCTGATCACCCCTCCATCTACCCCACCTAGACCCACGGCGCAGATTCCTAGCTTTAGCAAAGCTGCAACAATCTCCTTACTAATTTTTCCTGTCATCACCATTGCGTAGATAGATGCAGTCTCTTTGTCAGTGAATCTGCTTCTGACTCCGCTTGGGGAGACAATAAACTTCTGTTCCTTACCAAGTTTCTCTGCTATACTTGTTACTTGTGCTCCTCCACCATGCACAAGGACGATTTGTTCCTTCCGAACAAGGCTCTGAAGATCAGAGAGGATGAGGTGGCTGATCCCGTTTGCTAGGATACTTCCTCCGATTTTTACGATAGTTGTCAAGACCTGATTACACCGGATGAATTGGCGGTAGCATTAGCCCCATGGTTTCCTCGTAGTTCATCATGAGATTCATGCTCTGGATGGCGATCCCTGCGGCACCCTTCATTAGATTGTCCGTGGCCGAGAGCAAGACCAAATGGCGCCGATCTCTGTCGATATCAAATCCAATGTCACAGAAATTGGAGCCGACTAGAATCTTTGGGTCTGGATATCTGTAAACTCCTTTCCGATCTCGAATAAATCTGATAAACGGCTGACCATCATAGAAACTCCTGAAGACCTTCCATATATCTTGGACGCTGTAGTCGTCATTAAGGGTTAAGTAGCTCGTGCAGAGAATTCCTCTAACGATGTTTACGGCATGAGCGGAAAGGGAGACCTCGAATTCAGGAGAATATGACGAAAGCTCCTGTTCTATCTCTGCTGTGTGTCTATGATTCACCGGTTGATATGGTCGAATTACCCCGTATCGTTCGGCATGCAAATTTGCGAGGCTTGGTTTTGTACCCGCCCCCGACGAGCCGACTTTGGCATCGACTATGGCCCTTTTTTCAACTATTCCACTATGCACAAGCGGTGCCAGTCCGAGGATTGATGTAACAGATATGCATCCAGGGGCCGAGACCTGATCTGAGTTTTTAATCTCGTCCTTTCTAAGCTCCGGGATCCCAAGCGTGAATTTCTTGAGTAGGTCAGGATGTGGGTGTGTGTAGCCGTACCACTTTTCATAATCCTTTGCATTTCTCAATCTATAGTCTGCACTCATGTCTACGACTTTGATTCCCGATTCAACGAGGGTCGGCATGATCTCGAGCGCACTGCCGTGGGGAACCGCCGTGA
>JACZWF010000108.1 GCA_022572285.1 Nitrososphaerota archaeon
GATAACTATTGAGGGGACTGATGTTATTCCGTATTCTGCCAACCTTCTATCTTTCTGATCCTCAACATTGATAATATCCATCTGACATCCAGCACACTTTCCTATCGTTACAATATCTACAACTTTTTTGCAAAGATCGCAACCGCCAGAAAAGATTTCAATCTTATGAGGCACAGTAGAGAGAAAAGGCGAGAAAGGAATTAAGTGTTCGCTAAGCATTTGAGCGCGGGCGAAAGTTAAGATTCGCAGTGAAAAATAGACTGCCGGTCAAAGACTCCAGTTTCTTCTGATCGACCAGGTGTCACGGGCTCTAATTTAAGTAAAGATTGGATAATTTGGAGTGAGGCGCAACTTTAGGGATACAGGATGTCCGTACTGCGACTCTACTGATCCTCTGGATGGCCTCTTTGTAGGCGGAGCGCGCGCGCGGAACTGTGGTTGGCAAGATCGGGTGGGATAGCTGCGTTATGATACCCATTACTGACACGTTTTTCCCTACAAACAACGCGCCCAGAGGAGGTTTGATCAAGTCCTGCACCTGGTCACACGTTAAGAATAACTATCCCAGAATGATTTCGGGAAAAATATGAGACTATACCTAGTGCAACATGCCGAGGCAAAGAGGGAGGAAGAAGATCCGGCAAGATCACTTTCTCAGAATGGACGTGAGGACATCGGAAGAATCGCCACTTATGTTGCTCATCATGCGGATATCAGGGTCGAGAAGATAGTCCATAGCGGGAAGACCAGGGCAAGACAGACTGCGGAGATCCTTTCAGAACACCTGAAGCCTACCAAAGGTGTCAGTCAGGTTGATAGTTTGGAGCCAGGTGCAGACGCCGAGATCTGGGGGAAGAGGATAGAGGGCTCTTCGGAGGACTTAATGGTGGTTGGACATCTGCCACACCTTAGCAAGCTCGCGGCATACCTAATTAGGGGGGGCGAAGGCACCACGCCTATAGAGTTCAGGACGGGGTGTATCGCATGTCTATCGAGGGAGAGCGATGGGACATGGTCGGTGAACTGGATGTTAATTCCGGAGATAATTGAATGATAGCTTGCACAATTGGACGAGGAAGTGGTTATGTAGCCCGCGCGAATAGAATGGACTTCGCCACAGCCGAGCACATGAGATCGAAGCTTTCCAAGCCAAATGATTCCTGAACAGCCTTCAATCGGTCAATCGAGCCCCTGGATAGCCCTAGATCCATGGAGTCCCAATTCCCAAATGGGACTTGGGAGTGAGATCAAGCGTCGTTCTTCGATTCCCAAGCTTTGGGTACCTATTACATAGGTTATGGTGACAGACCCAAGCGCGTGCGCGCGGGAGAATGTCCGTGCCGTGGTAACGGAGAAGAAGAGAAGGGCCAATCGTTCGGGTGATGGAGAGGCTTCCCTCAGAGTTGGGTTCAGACGATCATGGTCGAGGGAAGTAGAAATAGGGATCCAGGGGTCAGTCTCGATGATATGATCGAGGAGCAGAGGAGAGCTGCATCTAGTGTAATTCTAAAACCCATCGATCTTGAGGGGGTCTCCCTAGTGGGAGGGGTTGATGTATATCATTCTGGAGGATACAGCCATGCCTCGGCTATCCTGTATGATATCCGTTCAAAGACGGTAGTCTCCAGGTCAAGCTCCTTGGCAGAGGAGGTATTTCCATACCTCCCGGGCTTTCTCTACAGGAGAGAGAGGAGACTGATGGTAGAGGCCGTCAGGGGGATGGAGAGCTCTCCTGATCTCCTCCTGGTGGATGGTCACGGACTGGCCCATCCAAGGGGAGCTGGAGTCGCAGTCTTTGTAGGTCTCGATCTTATGATGCCTACAGTAGGTATTGCAAAGTCGCTCTTGGTGGGAAGGGTTGGAGCGAGGGAGAACTTCCACGCCCCTCTCATGATCGATGAGAGATTGGTCGGTTATATGGTAGGTAGGGAAGGTTCTAAGAAGTACTATATTAGCCCAGGGAACCTCATAACTGTCGAGGACCTGCCAGACGTTGCCTCACTCTGGGACTTTCGATATCCAGAGGTTCTAAGGGAGGCTGATAGGGAGTCGAGGAGAAAGAGGATGATTGGCTAGGATGGGTGCCCTAAAGCCCGCACACCTGCAGACTGTTGGAGCTCCTCCCGTTGGGGCCAGAGATTCCCTGTCAAGACGTCCACGATAGAGCTGGCAAGGAAGATATGAAAATCGCAACAGGCAGCCTCGAAGCGCGCGCGGATGATCCTATGAAATTCTCCTTCTTCATCATCTCAGAAATAATCTATTGGTGCACAACGCTTTCTCCTATCGACATGATAATTACATTGGTTGGATACCCAAGGATCCAATGAAGTCGATACGACTTATCTTTCTCGGATCACGTGTTCTATCTGCCCACCTTCGTAAGTTCTGCACTTACCTGCCATAGCCTCTGACTAATTGACTCGTCATAGGATTCCTTGGACGATTTCTTCTCTTTCTTCTTTACGAAATACTTTCCACTTACACCATCTACCTCAGGAGATGATGCCAAGTAGATGGATGTTTGGGCCCCCTTCTCTGGACTCGACATTAACGGTTTCAATATTTTCCAAAAGAGACGAAGCATGAAGGGTGAAGAATCACGACTATTGATATTAGTTGCAACGACTCCTGGATGTAGGGCATTCACAGTGACTCCGGTTCCCTCCAGTTTCCTGGCCAATTCGTTGGTAAACAATTGGAGAGCTAATTTCGTATCACCATATGCCCTCATTGCCGATCTCTTCTTACCCTGAAGATCATCGAAGTTTATTCTTCCAAAGCTATGTGCCCCTGAACTAACATTTACAACTCTTGCAGGAGCACTCGCTTTGAGCAGATCCAATAGCAGATTCGTCAGCAAGAATGGGGCGAGGTAGTTCACAGCAAATAGCTTATCAATCCCATCGACGCTGAGAGTTTGGTGCTCAGCGGTAAGACCGGCGTTATTAATTAGAACATGCAGGTTTTGAAACTTATCTCTAAAATCTTCTGATAAATTGTGGATGGATTCTTGGGATGAAAGGTCAGCGACTATGAGATCAATGGACTCGTTTGCAGTGATCTTCTTAATGTCATCCATTGCGGCCCGCCCACGTGCCTCATCCCTGGAGACCATGACCACAGTTGCACCCATCTTGGCCAATCCTAACGCAGTGGCCTTCCCTATGCCCGAAGTAGTCCCAGTGATCATGCAGATTCGTCCAGACATTTCTCCGGATCCTTTTTGCATGCTTGAGTAACTCTCCTGAGCAGTTTAAATCAGATTGGATCCCAGAGGAAATTCAGCCAAAGTTTTTGAGCGAAGAAGCCAGCAATTCCTTTCACGATCTTCTAGGGGAGCCAAAACCTCCTTCGACTAGGAGCAATAATCGATGCGACAAATAGTCTAGACGCGCGCGCGCTAGACTCCTGCAATCCCGCTGTTGGCCCTTCTGTTCGATATCTAGAAATTACGAAAGAATTCAACAGCTCGCATACTGTTCTGTGCATAATCTATCTTGAATTACTAACATGAGAAAAAAAGAGGAGCCTAACTCGAGTTAGGCTCTCTACTTTGGCGGCGTGGATTCAATCAGGGTGCTCGGTCCTCCTGCGGTATTAAATCGCTTATCTCAATCAAAGGTACTCCTTCCTGACCAACGAAGACGGGGAGCCTCCCATCCCATTTCTCGATAGCCTTGAACTGGTTTAGTAAGGGACTTACCTCTACTCTCTGTAGCCGCAAGGCTTCTGCCTGAGCTCCGGCCACCAGGACAAGGGCCGCGGCTTCTGCTTCAGCTCTGACAACTGTTTGCTTGGCTTCGATCTCTATCCTTAACAGCTCGTTCTCTGCTCTCAGTGCATCCTGTTCTGCCTGAACCTTGGACTCGATAGCATTTGTGAATTGTTGGGAGAATGAAAATTCCGTGATTGAAACCCTATCCAGTATGATATCGTTCTCTGCTAGCGCGGCCCTAAGAATATCTTCAATGGCTGTCTTCACAGAAGGTCTCTTTGTGATAAGCTCCTCGGCGGTGAATCCGGCCGTTGCGGCTTTGACCGCCTCTTGGATACCTGGTCTTACGACCCTATCGGTATAGTCGAGACGGAGCGTCTGATAGACTACATTTGCGCGACCCGGATCAACCCTAAAATTGACGGTGACTTGGGTTGTTACATCTTGAAGGTCTTTAGAAGCTGCAGTTGTAGTCGTCTCTTCCTTCTGAATTTGCACGTTGATTTGAATAACGTTCTGGTAGCCAAAGGGTATTACGAAGTAGGGCCCTCCCTCTTGAAGGATGATATCCTCAACTCTTCCCAGAGTAAGGACTACACCTCTGTGCCCTGCGTCGACTGTCCTTATGGCTGAGACGAGAAAGGCAACTATGAGTAACACTGAAATGGCCGTGACCACGGTATTTCGAATATGGACTCTCTGAGTCTGAACATCGTAAAAGTATTTTGACACAGACGGCTATTTCGCTCATGTCTATATATGGATTCTGATTAATCATTACCTTTCGGCCTGCGCGCGCGCGCAGGATCTTTTAGTCAGAAAAAAATTAGCCAAAGCCTAACCGCGGTCGAGATATTGTCCGCGCGCGCTAGCAAAGATGGGCCGATACTTACCGTCAATAGGACGAGAGATAGAATTGCGAAGACAATGTAGACATACTTACTTCCATTTGATTGTAGGAGTGAACTATTGTTCATAGTTCTAGAGCCTTTACGAATGACTATTTCAACAAGGCAAAGAAAACTAGATATCAGTTTCTAACGTAGCAAAACGTAGGTCGATAAATCCTCTAACCTAAACTCTTAACTGTTCAGGTCAAAGGAATCCTTGAGTGAGGTACTTATCTGCCTATACCTAGTGGCCGCATCCACAACCGCCGTGCGAACTTTCGGTTTTACTTTCGGTCTTAGCATTGGGATTTGTAATTTTAAACCCTGATCGTGTAATATTGGTCTCGTAATCTATCTCAGCACCTCTGAGTGCATCGGTCTCATTCGATTTCAGAAGGAGCTTCACACCATTGCTCTCCCCTACTATATCTTGAACCTGCGCTTCCTTTTCTAGTGACATCTCATATCCTGGCCCACTACACCCGCATCCTCCTCCCTGACCTATGGAGACCCTGCCGAATGCGTCCGAAGATCCTTCCTTAGAGAGAATCTCTTTAATCTTCGCCGAAGCAGCATCGGTTATTCTGACATAGTCCATACTTTGCATATGAGCCCATGTGAATACTGGAGTATATTATCTATATGCATGTATAATAGATATTTTGGCTCTGGCAATCCCATGATGTCTAAAACGCTGAAATCTTTCTGGATCACGCGTACGCAGGAGAAACGTCTCCGAGGCCCTATCTTCATTCCTAGTGATGGGAGTCTGAGCTTTCACTCCAGAGGAGTTCCCCGAACAATTCTTTCCGTGGTCTTCCCTATCCTTGCTTTCCTTGCTTGAGGGTTCTTGGCTCCTT
>JACZWF010000109.1 GCA_022572285.1 Nitrososphaerota archaeon
GAACTGGCTACATCCAGCTCGCAGGCAAGAAAGGAGTTACCCGTGATGAGGCGATAGAGGAAATGAAACGTGCCTCGGTCGAATCGTCGGTATCACTCTCAGGCGTCGTTAAAGAGGATAAGAGGGCCCCAGGTGGCAAAGAGGTTCAAGTCTCATCTTTCAGGATAGTGGCCCCAGCAGAGAAATGGCCCATTACAAAAACCGCAGTGAAATCACGTTCGTTTCTCTACGATAATAGACACCTCTCAATCAGAGGGAGGAAGTCAATAGCTGTTATGCGGATTAGGGCGCAAATCATCCATGCAGCGTTCGATTTCTTTGGGAGGAACGGGTTCATGCTAATCAGTGCACCAACACTTGTTCAAGCTGCCTCTGAAGGAGGATCGACGCTCTTTTCTTTAGATTATTTTGGGAAGGAAGCGTTCCTAACTCAGAGTTCGCAGTTTTATGAGGAAGCTGCCATCTGTTCTTTTGAAAAGGTCTTTATCTTTCAGCCTGCCTTTCGAGCTGAGAAGTCTCGGACTTTGAAACATCTTACCGAATTCTGGATGATCGAGGCGGAGCAAGCATTTGCCTCACAGGAGGATAATCTGAACTTACAAGAGAAATTCCTTTCACACGTGCTGAAACATGTAATTGAAAAAAATCAAACTGAGCTTGAGACTCTGGACAGAAGATTTGAGCTTCCCAACCTGCCATATCCACGAATTTCCTATAATGATGTATGGAAGATGAGTGATGAGAAAGGAATTACTTTCGAGTGGGGTAATGATCTTCCAACCGATGTCGAAAGAATGATCTCTAATGACATGCGAAGTCCTTTCTTCATAACTGACTACCCGTCAACTTCTCGTGGGTTTTATCATATGCTGAAGGAAGAAGATGAAAGGCTAACTCTCTCTGCGGACCTGATCGCCCCTGAAGGTTTCGGGGAGATTGCTACCGGAGGACAAAGAATACACGATCTTAAACAATTGACCAAGAGAGTGAATGAGCAGGACCTCTCATCCGAGTCCTTCAAATGGTATATGGATCTCAGAAAATATGGCCTCCCTCCCCACTCGGGTTTCGGAATCGGAGTGGAAAGGACTGTAAGGTGGGTGTGTGGATTGAAGAACATTAGAGCTGCGAGTTTATTCCCCCGAACCATAACAAGAATTTCCCCCTAGTTCAATGCCGATTGAGATCTCGAAGATCGATCCTAGCTCCATCTTTGAAATCCGTCAATACAGGGAATACTAACTAGTTACGAGCGATCTACATTATCCTACAAAGAACTTTGTATCTAGAAGTAATCCAGATGTGCCGCCATGAACAGTTAACCGACTTGGACTATCGAGTCCAGTGTGATTCTTGTGGACAGCTCTGGGACAGGGATGGGGATCACCTGATGAAGGTATTCATAGTATAACAGTGTACAATCAGGATGATGTGCCGCTCAAGAACGTTCTCGGCCCTGTTAGTTTATACCGCTTCTCAAGTTCGAAGTACTTTTCTGAATCTAGAAGTTCGTTGAAATCCTCAAAACCGAGCATCTTATTCTCTAATCCATCAGTTCTGCTTTCTCTCTTCAGATATTCCAAAACATCATAAACATTGCGCGCAGCGGCAAATAACGCGGTCAACGGGAATAGGATTATTTTGAAGCCTAGTTTTTCGGCCTCCCTTACGGGGATAATAGGCGTTCTGCCGCCTTCGATTTGATTCAAAAGGAGGGGCATCCGCACATTCTTCGCTATTTCTTCCAAATCAGAGTTCTCTAGAGGAGCTTCGATGAATAGTACATCAGCTCCTGCTTTCTTGAAAGTTCTTACTCTCTCAATGGCTTCATCAATACCTCCGGTAGCAAAGCTGTCTGTTCTTCCCACTATAACAAGATCAGATCCAAGCTCATCTCGCGCGTCCACCGCCGCTGTTATTTTTCCAAACATCTCCTCAACTGGAATGACAGACTTGCCCTTCATATGACCACACCTCTTTGGCCACACTTGATCTTCGAGTATCAATCCTGCGGCACCTGCACGAATATAATCCTTCACAGTCCTCATCACGTTTAGCGCATTACCATACCCAGTGTCCGCATCTGCGATGACGGGTTTATTTGTGGTCTTGCAAATGCTATCGACTCGATCCAACATTTCTTTGAAGCTTATCATCCCAATATCTGGCAGGGCTAGTAATGATGCGGCCGTTCCATATCCCGTATGAAATAGGACTTGGAAGCCGAGATGGTCTGCAATCTTTGCTGATAATGCATCATATACCCCCGGGACGATAAATGACCCTCTCTGATTTATCATCTTTCGAAGAGTAGCAGCTGGCTTCATGAATGTCCGCCTCTCTTCGCTGGTTTTAAGCAATAGCCCTAGCCCATTCTGGTAACTGTTCTTTGCTTCTTTATGCGGTTTTTTAGGAATCTCCTCAGATTCCGAGCATCTTTTCTCTCAAAGATGTCGATATCTCCTGTCCTCTTGGACTTCCCCCGACCATTTTGGAGCTTCCTTAGAATTATCGGCCTTAACTCTCTATCTATCTCATATCCAATAGAATATCTGCCTAGGCTGTTGGAGACCTTTAGAGTTGTTCCAGATCCCACAAAGGGATCCAGTACAGTCTCACCTTGAAAAGAGAACAGCCTAATTATGCGATTCGGAAGCTCATCAGGAAACGCTGCGATTCCTTCCTCGATTCGGCCGGGTTTTGGAAGAACATTTGTAATTCTCCAGACGCTCAAATTCCATTCCTCACGATTGAACTGCCCAACATCTATTCGCGATTCTTCTTTCTTAATGAGGATCTTCTTTTGGAAGTTATAGTCAAACCTTCCCTTTTGAAAGATCAAGATACTTTCCTGAATATTATCAGGATAGAAATACATTGGATACGGGTGTTGGAGAAGGACTCCGCTCCGGCGGCTTATCCTTGTATACCCCTTGGGCTTGACCCAAACTATCTTATCTCTGTACCTGAAGCCGGCCTGCTGCATTAGTCTAGTCACATCAGCTACCACCGGATACTTCTCTCCTCTTACGAGCATATCGTCTGTAACGAAACATGCTATACGTCCGTTTGCGACAACACGATAAACCTCTTTAGAGACTTGAGTTATGAGATCGAGGAAGTCATCATAGGTTCGAAACAGATCAGGGTAATCAAACGGCGCATTGAAATAGGGAGGAGAGGTCACAACTAGATGGATAGAATTGTCAGGTAGTTCATGCATATCACGACAATCTCCGAAAGTCACAGTTATCCCACGTTTGTCTTTCAACTACATCAACCCACCCAAGTCGATTCACCCAGCATGAAAATGCAAGCATAGGTACACACTTAATGGATTATAAAACCTGGCAAACCCATTGCTAATCCTCAGTAGGTAATTCGATCATGAATGTATCAATATTGTTGGGCGTCACGATATTGATTGTTGGACTGCTGGTTCTATGGGTCGCAACAAGCTACACAATAAGGGGTGTTGTACGGATTTCTAAATCTACTGGAATGTCCGAGACCAGCTTGGGCTTCCTACTAATCGCGTTTACTACATCCGTCCCAGAACTTGCGATTACCATTGTTTCCTCAGGGACTGGGGCCGTTGGCTTGGCCGTCGGAAACTTGTTAGGATCCAACATAGCAAATATCGGACTTGTAGTCGGACTACCTTTCCTGATGCTTGCCATTCTGAATCAGGGAAAGAAAGTGAACAATAGAGGAATTCGAGATGCGGAGATGAAGAATCTCTACCTCGGACTATTTGTTGCATCTATGATCCCTGTCGTCTTAGTTCTCTGGGTCTTTTCTATCAAGGTGTTAGGTGCCATTCTTGTGGTGTCATATTTCGTTGTATCGTATCGACTAATTAGAGGGCGTGAAAGTGGAGACTCTTCGGACGCAGACTCGGACCTGCCTAAATCTAAGGTTATCCGTGACTCAGTAATGATAGGGTTAGGACTCGTTGGTGTGATTGGCAGCTCATACTATATCGTAGATAGTGCAGTTGGACTCGCTAACCTCTTCAATGTCTCAGAATTGTTTATTGGATCTGTAATAATCGCTATTGGAACAAGTTTACCTGAACTATCAATCACACTTTCGGCAGTGCTCAGGAAACATAGAGGACTTGCAATCGGAAATGCGATTGGGAGCGGCTTTACCAACTTAACATTAATCTTCGGTATCCTCCTACTGATTTCTCCAACAGAAATTATGGCTGGGCGTTTCATCATGCCGATAATATTCACTATCCTGCTCAACATATTCCTATGGATCTTCCTTGCATCCAAGAAACTAAATGCAATAGGGTCAGGGTTTCTTGTATTACTATACGCTCTCTTCCTTGTCTCTAACTTTACCTTGGGATTCTGAGAAAAAGATACTATTCCTGGATCTTATTCTTTAGCCAGGTTGCAACTTCATCCATTATCTTTGATCTACTTACATCAATCACCGGTATCTCCAGACCCTGAACCCGAATCTTATCTTCGTATTTTTCCATTCTTGAGAAAGCGATTGAAGCCCAATGCATTTCGCCTTCGAGGTACTTCTCCACCATAATATCGCTATCGGAGTATGCTGGCAGCGGAATGTAAACGACGCCCTCTGCCCAGTTTAGGACGATAGGATGACCAGTTGCGGCAGCTAAGCCAACCACCGAGGCTAAATCATCAATCTTATTGTAGAAAATGGTTTCCCCCACTACTAATCTCTTTAGTGGCTTCTCTATAATTTCGACCATAACATGACCGCAGCCTTAACCGATCGCTCTTAAGTTTACCTGATTCGTCGTCACAGAGCTACTCAGGGCTCCGAGATCTTGTTCCTCATTCTAATGGGCACAGCTATTTATCTGAAGCCAACACTATCATTTACCTGAATGCATAGAAACAGACTTGCTAAGGAAAGCAGTCCATATTTGTTACAGCACTCGACTAACCCGGTAGATTGGTATCCTTGGGGAGATGAAGCGTTAAGCAAGGCCCGGGAAAGTGACAGGCCAATATTCCTAAGCATTGGATACTCCGCATGCCACTGGTGTCACGTGATGGAAAAAGAATCTTTTGAGGACGAGAAAATCGCAAGGTTCATGAACGAAAACTTTGTGAATATTAAGGTAGACAGGGAAGAACGCCCCGATCTGGATGCCGTCTATATGGAGGCGGTCCAAGCTTTAACTGGAAGTGGGGGTTGGCCGATGACCGTATTCCTGACTCCTGAGGGGAAGCCCTTCTTCGGAGGTACCTATTTTCCACCCGAGGAACGTTATGGCATGCCGTCCTTCAGAAAAGTCTTAGAGAGTGTATTGGAAACATATACACGAAAACGAGGAGAGGCTGAGGCCAGTGCGAAGGAAATCTTCAACGCTCTAACAAGTAGAGATACCAAGCCGGCAAGCACCAAGCTCGACATCCTTCCAATCGAGAGTGCC
>JACZWF010000110.1 GCA_022572285.1 Nitrososphaerota archaeon
GAAGATAGGGACGAGTGCATATTAGCGACGATTATCAGGTCAGGATTCCTACCCCGAAGGGCTTCCGTTGCAGCCTCAACTGCCATATCAACCAGTGACTTCCTCCACTGATCACCCACGGGTATCAGACCAATGCCTGAGATCCAAACCTTATTCAACAAATATTCACTTTTTCCACAACTTTTCTAAAGACTCTCTCCACCTCATCGATGTATGACTCCTCTCATCTTTGTGTACTCAGAATAATTTATCTGTTGGACTCTCTTGAGCATTTCACTTAAGCTGGTTCCTCGGCTCCTTCGATCGATCAGGCCGTCATCTACCTTCAGGGAAAAAGCGTCGCTTCCTGCCCCCGATCCAAAGGAAGCTAATAAAATTCTATCGCCGGGCATAGCTACCTCTAATACTGCAACTAGACCCAGCAAGGCACTAGCTGAATACGGATTCCCTATCATCGGGTTGAGGAGTCCGGTTTCTACCTGGCCTTTGTCAAATCCTAGACGACTGGCCACTTCAAGTGGGAATTTGGGATTTGGCTGGTGAAAAACTGCGTACTGGAAATCCATGGGTTTGACACCGATATCATCTAGGAGCATCTTTACAGCGGTTTCAATATGGTGAAAGTAAGCCGGTTCCCCCGTAAATCTGTAAAGATGCCTGGGGAATTGTTCCTGCGGTCTCCTCCAGAAATCGGGTGTATCGCTTACGTAAGACACGCTTGACTCTATGTGGGCTAGAGAAAGTTTATCGTCCTGATGATGTGACAGGACAAGAGAAGCTGCTCCGCTACCGGCGGTGTATTCTAGATCGTCACCTGGCCGGCCTTGGGCCGTATCTACGCTAATGGCAAGTCCATCGCGAATCATTCCAGATCCGATTAAGCCGGTTATGACCTGTATAGCTTCAGTACCTGCTTTACAAGCAAACTCAAAATCTGCCGCCAAGACAGCATGGACTCCCAGGGCTTGTGCGACGATGGTGCTAGTGGATTTCACTGCATAGGGTTTCGATTCAGTTCCAACGAAAACTGCGCCCAGCTGAATATCTCCAGCCATATGGACTGCCCTTCTCCCAACCTCGACGGCCATGGTTGTAGCATCCTCATCAATTCCAGCGACACTCTTCTCTGCATTAGGTCCGGAGCCGGCACCTTTCCACATCATGGCTATTTCACTAGTTCTGAGCCTGAATCTTGGGACGTAGGCCCCATATCCTGTAATGGAGACTCGGCTCTTGCTCTTCATACTTGTGGTACCGAGTTCAACCTTACATCAAAATATATGTATCATCTGCCCGAATAATGTTCTGGTGTTTCCTGAATTAGATAGCCTTAACCTGCTTCACCACGGACGGCCTGGCCTTCCTCAGTATCCTGTATCCACATATGCACTTTATCTCAGGGAGCTGAGCAAGTTCCTCAGCGCTCACTGGCGTTCCGCAACGAACGCATTCATATACGACACCGCCAAAGGTGCCCTCTTTCCCGCCTTCCATCAGAGATTAGAGGCATGTCGGCACTATTTGTATTTTTTCTAGAGCCCGGCCAAGGCTTTGAGGTAACTAGATCCTCTTCCTCTGTGTTCCAAAGACGAGTAAACGACATACGGTAATAAAGAATCTCATGATCTCTCCAAACGATAATTTGGTATCGCCTCTCTCTCTTCCCTCGTAGGTAAAAGGTATTTCCTTAATCTTGAGCTGAATTCTCGAGAGGACGACCGCAGCTTCAACGAGGTATGAGAACCCACTCGATCTGATTTCATACCGCATCAACTCCTTCACCGAGGCTACACTCATTGCCCTATATCCTGAAGTGTTATCCCTTAGCCCTGTCCTAAGAACAGCCCTGACGAGGTAATTTGCGCCCTTACTCATGATGCGACGTTTCCAGGTCCAGGCCTTCACCCCTCCACCGTGGATGTAGCGTGAACCAATTGCTATATCATATCCTTCTTCAATAGCTGCTAAAAGGTCGAGGGCAGTTGTTGGTGGGTGCGAGAGGTCTGCGTCCATTTGGATAATACAACTAACCCCGTCTCTCAATGCCCTCTTATAGCCCTCCATGTAGGCAGATCCTAATCCAAGCTTTCCAGATCTCTGGAGTAGGATGATGTTCTCGTGCCTAGACTGGAGAGACTGAACCAAAGATGCTGTCCCATCGGGACTGTTATCATCCACCACAACGATCTCATGGGATTTCCCCACTGATTGAAGCACACTAAGCATCTGAGAAATTATCCTGACTATGTTATCTTTTTCGTTGTAGGTAGGGATGATGACAGCAATCCTCTCTGACCGTTCCGGCATCGTCATCTATTGAACTACTGTCAGGAGTATTCCTGCAATTCTCCTAATCTGTTTTAGGGTCACTCCTGGGTGAATGGGAAGAGAGATGACCCTCTTGCTAGCATGTTCTGTCCTAGTAAGTGACTCTCCGCGATAACCCAATTCTCGATAGAAAGATGATCTGTGGATCGGTATCCTGTAGTAGACCCTTGCATCAACCTGCATGTGGTTAAGCTTAGCCAAGACCCTATCTCTGGCTTTATCGAGCGAGACTGTGTAGAGGTACCAATTTGAAGATCCTCCCTTCACTGAAAAAGGAAGGATAACCCCTCTTTTTTCTGACAGAAGATGCGAGAGTTCTTTGGCATTCCGTCTTCTCTTATCCAGAAAGGTAGTGAGCCTTTTTAGCTGTATGTTCAAAATTGCTGCCTCCACTTCTCCCATCCGGAGATTTGTACCGAAAATCGATGGATCGCCGTTTCTAGCTATTCCATGGGTCCTAATTCTTCTTAGTTTGTCAGAGAGCTCGTCATGATTAGTGGCAATAGCACCGCCCTCCCCGCTCGTTATCAATTTGGACGCATGGAAACTGAAACACCCTAAATCTCCCAAGGTACCTGTATGCTTCCCCTGATACTGCGCTCCAACGGACTGAGCCGCATCTTCGACGACGGGTAGTCCGTTTTTGACTGCTACTGATCTAATTGCCCCCATTTCTGCGGGGTGACCGTACAGATGAACGGGGATTATGGCCGCAGTGTTTGGCGTTATTTTGCTTTGAAGATCGTCTGCACTCATCGCATAACTATTTTCTGAGATGTCTACGAAAACAGGCTTCGCCCCTGTTAACAACACTGCATTAGCAGTAGCAACAAATGAAAAAGAAGGAACGGCCACCTCGTCTCCCGGTCCTATACCGAGCACCAGAAGAGACGCGTACAACGCGGAAGTTCCAGAATTTACAGCGATAACATGCTTACAACCAAGATAGGTCTTCAGAGATCTTTCCAACGACCTCACTTCATTTCCCCCCAGTTCGGTAGCCGAGGTGAGGATTTTTCGTTCTAGTACCCTCATAACAGCGATTTTTTCATCTCGGCCGATGATAGGTTGATTAATTGAGATTCTATCCATGCTCAATCATTACCGGGTTCCCCGGAATTCAGACGAGTGGTCGTCAATTTACTATTTCCAAAGTAACTGAAATCTGATCAGATCCATCCTGCCCCAATCCTGTAACATCTCTCATTAATGTAGTTCAAAAACCTGACCTTCTGGAATTAACCTACTATTTATAGAACCGAATACATTTTGAAAAAAGTGCAATGGCACCGTGGGTGAGAAGTGGCCTAGGCAACATCTCCACATTTCACAGATTCATCTGGCTCATTTCGGCTGGCGTGATTATCATCGTTTCGATTTTTGGAATTGTAATGGGTCTTATTGAATACGTTGAGACCGGGAAGGTAACCATTGGTCTAGCGCTGACCAACATAGAGATACCATTCCCCTACTTCGCTAAGCCAATTACTTATCTAAGCGTTGCGGTCGTGAGTTTCATCTATGCAACATTGCAACTCTATCGACGCACGATTGAATCTTTCTCGGACACCACCAAAAGTGCCCTCCTATTATTGAGTCTCAGCTTATCCTTTCTCGCTACGTATGAGGTATTGTACAACTTCTCAATATGGAATGCATTGATAACGGCCGATGTGATCGCGGGCAGTGTCAGAATTGATGATCTTGAAATAGCATATCCGAACCCCCAAACACCTTGGAATCTTGTATTTGCGACCAAAATCTTTTCTTCAGTCGCAGCAGCTAGCCTTTACGCGCTGTACTTCTTTCTGCACCTGCGAGAGGTCGATCGGGTTGTGTAGAAATAATTTCATCATTGGTGTAGGCGATTAGCACGATGATACCCGCAACAATGGATGCTACGAGACTAGGAATTACGGTTAATAATGTGAAGACAACGAGTCCCGTTCCAATTAGAATTGAAGAGGCATACACCTGGTACCCGCTCAATACAAGATTGTAACTACTTGTAGAGACAATCAGACCTTTCGTAAAATCTCGCCTCCACCCAAGGAAGAGTACTAGACTAGTGATGATATTAATAATGGAGGTGGCTATCAGGGATAGCGTGGCTTCGCCTATGATTGCGGGGATTCCCCAATACGCTCCAAAAAGTAAGAATGTGATTATTAGTAGCCTTGATGACGAGCTTTCCCTTCTGCTACGCACAACATTCCCATCCGAACCCACTATTTATCCTCTCAAGAAGTTGATCTTATCGATCACCAGAGGTTTCCGGATTTGAGCTCTACTACTCCCGAGGATCAAAAGGGTCTTGACTTGAGTGAATCGATTCTTCTTTCAGCAACGTATGATGGGACGCTTGGTAAGGCAGTGCTCAAATTCTATCAGCTAAGCGATAAGAGAGTATACCTTTGGTATGACGATACCGGACATAAGCCCTACTGTTTTGTTAAAATGGAGAACATGGATGATAAGCTCCGCGTTTCACTCTTGGCACGGTCAGATGTCACCGCAATAGATTATGTGGAGAAACGAGACCTTCTAAACGATAAAGTGGTGAAGCTTGCAAAGATCATAACTCGAGATCCACTGGTGATTGGAGGATCGGGGGAGAACGCTATCAGGAATGTAGCAAAAGCTTGGGAAGCAGACATAAAGTATTATGAGAACTATCTATATGACTCAGGTCTGATTCCTGGTGCCTTCTATAAAGTTCAGGGCAAGCGTATAATCCCAGTATATTTTGATAGTACATTGCCTATTGAGAAAACCCTCGCGGGGTGGTCTCAGCAAGATAGTGATCTTCATACAGCTCGTGAAGAGTGGGTTAACCTCCTTAGTCAACCACTCCCAATTATCAGGCGAGTGGCACTCGACATAGAGGTAGTTGCACCTGAGAAAGACCGTCTTCCCAACCCTGATGAGGCAAGACATCCAGTAATCGCTGTTTCTTTGGTATCCAACGACGGTCTCAAAGAAGTCTATCTTCTTAATCGTTCGAAT
>JACZWF010000111.1 GCA_022572285.1 Nitrososphaerota archaeon
CGAATCGGACCGGGTGATTATGTAGAGTTCCTGAATAATGATAAGATCTGCTACTTGTGGCTTAAGGGTAGATACTTTGGGAACATTCCGGTTATGATAGACGCGAAGCTCCACGTTATCGACGCATTCGATAGTGCTGGCGTCATGATAGACGCCATTCGGGCGACAAAGCTCGCTCTCGACAGGGGGGTCAGTGGGCCTCTCATTAGCGCTTCAGCTTATTGCTTCAAACATCCTCCAGTACAAATGCCTTACGAAGAGGCGAAGGCAGAATTCCTAGCCTTCACTGAAGGCAAGAGGGAAAGATAGTTAGGGCGTTATTCGTGGAGGGGAAGGTTCGTCCTTCGATTTCTGTCTAACACCCCTCCTCGCTAGTAACAATGTAGCGACAATAACAATGGCTGCTAAGGCCAGGGTGGGAGCAAATCTTGTAATTAGGTCCTCCTCAACAAATAAATTAAAGGGTTGAACAGGGACTTCTAATATCTGGCCTAGGAAGACATGTGATATCTGAGGACTGTAGATGAGATCCTTTCCAGGTATTGGTCCAGAAACCGTCGCCCTCAAAGTGACTGTCTGGCCCGGAGCCAGTTCGGGAAACTCTTCGGACAGACTTCCTGAGATGATTCTGAGGTTAGCTATCTCATCGCCCCTAACAATTATAGATCTGAGAGTAAGTTCAGATGGATTACTTATCTCCACAATTAGTTCAAATGGTATGTTTTCGACCGACCGACCTGACTCACTTCTAATCTCAATGGACGGGGAGTCGACTACTTGGAAGAGTAGCGCATTCGACGTTATTGTATGAAGTTTCCCACCCATAACAAATTCTGCCCTAGCCTCAGAGAGTGAGACATTGGTTTCCCTGAAACTGCGGAGCAGATAGCTAAACTCCAGCGTGCCACCTGGTGCGAGTTCCGATCGTCTCAATCTGTCAGCCACGGCATTGACTAGGAATGCAGAGTCAAGCCCTAAAATATTGACATCGTATAATGTCTCCCTACCACGATTCTCGAGAGAAAGGTTTACTGTGAAGTTGTATGTCAAAAGTGCTAGGTTAGTGTTTATGCCTTTCGCGATGGAGACAGAAAGAGGTTCGACAATCGAATTAGAAATAACCTCGAAAGGTTTCTCGTTTAGTGTGTACCTTGCCAGGGATGGCGGAGCGACAAGATTTCGACCCTCTTCGAGGGTCGACCTATAGCTGAGTACCGTGGAATTTCCTGGACCAAGAGTAGGGACTATAGCGGTTAGTCCATCAGGACCTTCCGTAAGGTTTCCACCCAGGTATTTACTCCCAGGAGAAAGCTGATCAATTACAAGGATGTCCAGTATTTCATGTTCACCATCATTGCTCAATAGAAGCGTTATCTCAACTGAGGTGCCGTTCTGAGTGGCTCCCTTCTTGATGGTGAAATCGGGAATATCTGGCCTGGAATAGTTGTCAATAATCGTCAGGACGTTGGAGCTAATAGATGAAACTTCTCCGAGTTCTTCCCAATCAACTCTCCATGTGTATTTGTTTTGCATTATTCTTAGATTGGTAGATGTAATGTTGGTAGAGATTTCTATCGTCCTGAGAGGATTCGGAACAAGAGCCGGTATGGTCTGGATCATTTCATCATTTAGAAAAATGTCTAGGGAAAAGGCAGTTCTACCTCCGACATTCTTCAGGGTAAGAGTAGTATTCATTGTCCCTCCAATGGGGATGAAAGATTCGTCACTCGAAGCTACTGCTAAGATCGAGGGTTTTAGATCGTTTAGTACGATTATGATACCGTTCGAAACTGCGGAGGATGAGAAGGTATCATTACCAATGCTAAAAGAGTAAGAGAAGGTATTCTCTTCCTGGGTAGGAGAAATCGCAACCGAGTCGTTGGACGTGACCTCAAAAACCTTCACTAGAGTTACAGACTCTCCAGGTGCAAGAGAGGTTACGTTATCATCTCCACTAGATTCCACCAAGTTAAGGTGCGTAGTCCACCAGGTCTCCTCGAAGATAATCTCATCAATCGTTATGCCGCCTAGAGGGGCACGGTTTTCGAATTCTAGTCTAGCCTCGATAGTCTGATTGATAGACGCTACCCCTCTGTCGACGTCCCGTGTAACGGATAGCACAGGAGGGGAGAATATTAGCGAAAAGAGGGTGGAATTGAGTTGATTCCCTGGATTGATCTCTATAAGTCTTGAACTCTGAATTTTATCAGGATTATAACTAATAGAAGCATTAGGTATCTGTCGCAAGAAACTACCATAGGTAGTGATTTGGATCGTAGAGTTCACTGATTTAGATGATGCATTGAAACTGATTGCAGTGGGAAAAACGGCAGCAAGATCAAACGATCTCAGAGAGATAGGATCAAAAGACAATCCAAAAAGGGTCACTGAGTAGTCGAATCCATTACCTCGATCTATCCCTATGAGTCTAAAGACTGGGAACGAATTAGAAATGAAGGCATCTCTGATGAGGAATCGATCAAATCCATCTAAATCCTCAGTGAATATCTCCCATAGTGACTCGACGACGATCCTATTGAAATCGACAAAGGAATGGAACAAGAAGACCGGGTCGTTAGCAGAGTATAGAATGAAGCCAACCTTAAAAGCCAAATTCATTTCATTAGCAAATCTTACGGCGGAGTCCAAAGATTCGGCTTCGACCTCAAGAAAAATACCATTGTCGGGGAGAAAAGTTGGGAGTATGTTGTATCCATTGGACTTGAAGAATTCCGCTTCTGGTGTAAAGCCCGATTGCCTAGCAGTTATGAATGAAAAGCGATCAACACCTGAAATCACCTCTGCATTACTAATAGAAACAGACGAGCTTACATTTACACCATTCAGCCGGATCTCCCATAATGCAGTCCTCCCGACCAGAGTAATAGAAATGTGTTCTTCGAATTCCTGTTGTGCATGAACTGGATTGGCGACCCATAAGTTCGGAATAAGCAGGAGCGCTAATAATAACGCCCAGATTGTCCTCTTCAAACCCAGTCAGTCCGCGTTAGCAGAGTGCTATAAATCTATTCGTCAATCTGGACTAGAGCTAACGCGATATCTGCTTACCTTTCATGGGATCTGAAGGACCGTCATCGACTCCTTTCTCATTGAGAATAAAGACCGCCTCATGCTCCGGATGGTATGGGCTGTCAACCATTCGGGCTATTCTATTCTTACCTGCTTTCCTCAGGTAGATCCTATATGTACTAGTATGGGCGACAACATGACCTCCCACAGGTTTGGACGGGTCACCAAAGAATACATCGGGGGTGGATAGAACCTGATTCGTTAGAACGATAGCAACATTTCTGGTTTCAGCGGTGCGGGTCAGTAGATGCATGAATCGATTAAGTTTCTGTTGTCTTTCTGCAAGCGTCCCTCGACCGAGGTACTCTGCACGATAATGAGCGACAGCTGAATCTATTATTATTAATCTAGCGCCGGTTTTATCGAGTATTGATCCCATTTCTCCCATAATAAGCTCTTGATGGGCGCTATTGTAGGCTTTTGCGACGGTTATTCGACTTAATATTTCATCTGCATCCTTATTCCTTGCTCGGGCTATGTCATAGATCCTTTCGGGTCTGAAAGTGTTCTCCGTATCTAAATAGATAGCTCCTCCATCGAGGCCTCCGTCCTCAGGAGGAGCCTGGACCATTATGCATAATGTGTGACAGATTTGGGTCTTACCCGAGCCGAATTCTCCATAGAACTCCGTGACGGCTTGGGTTTCGATCCCTCCCATTAGTAAATCATCTAGACTGCTTGTTCCAGTTGTGACCCGACCAATTTTCCTCCTGCGTTCGAGAATCTCGGTCGCGGGGACAAAATCCCGCTCCATCATCCCTAGCTCGACCAGTTTCACTCGTGCCTTGTTGCAAAGCTCTATAGCTCGAGCCATATCGAAACCGATGCCATCGGCGACGTCGCTGGGGCCGCGTATTGCCAAGTCTAGAATCGTATTAATTCCGACATCCGTCAATTTCTGCTTGGTCGTGGGGCCAACTCCTTCTAGGGAATCAACCTCCATCTCCTTTCCACCCATGGACGAAGAGAAAGCGATGGCTAGATATTAAGTTACCAGAGTAAAAATGTCTGGGAGCTCTAACCGAAAGGAGAGGAGTGACGTCTAGTTCGTAATTATGTTACGCACAAAACCTCATCTACCCATAGGTACATGAAACCATGGATACATAATGGTCTCAGATGGGAATTCAAGAGGAAAGAAGAACGGAATCCCCAAGCGACATTGGGAGGCGGATGTAAGAGGTCTCTATAAGAGCAGCGAAAAGATAGGTGACCTTCTGGAGCGTGAGCGTAATCTGAATAGTGAAGTAGAATCACTTCTTACAGCTAGATTAGATGCTTTAAGCAGAATGAAGACTGAGCTCAGGGAAGGCAGCTCGTATCTAGCCAAACAATAATCCAGAAAAATAGATGTCTCTAGCCGAACCTAAAGACCACCCCTTTCCCACCTCGCGGGTAGTCCCATGTGATTGCTCCTTTGCCTATCATATCACAGACTATTGTACACATTCCAAGCTCTAGGCATCCATCAGTATTGTAAATTAACTCATCACCTTCCAGATTATACACCCTAGATGGGCAGACATAGAGACATGGCTTTTTCTCGCACCCTCGACATATCTCCGTTTTCACGGTGATGAATGGCTGATCATCCGGTTCAAAGGTGAGCGAGCTTAGTTTGTCTTCGAGTGAAAGGTCCGCTTTGGTAATCTGGGGGGTTTCTGCCATAGTCAGGTTCAGGAGCTGTAACGGTATTAATGCTTAAGATGATAAATTCGCAAGCTTTTTCTTCATATAGTAAGATAAGCAATACAAATCAGAATGACCAAGCGGGGGAAGACTAATACTATTAACCTTAAGGTAGGGGAGGCCAGACAGAAAGATGTCGGCAAAGGACGAGCACGGGTAGACGCGAATGCCATGGAAGCACTTGGCATCTCCGCCGGCGAGATAATAGAAATCACTGGAAAGAAGTCGACCGTCGCTGCAGCCTGGCCAACCGATCTCGATGACCAATGGTCTGGGACAATTAGAATAGACGGCCAAACCAGGAAAAATGCTGGTGTGTCGATGAACGATCTTGTTTCAGTGAAAGTCGCCGGGGCAAAACCCGCTAGGACGATATCCCTAATCCCGATTGGCACGAAACTCGAGGTAGACCCTGACTTTTCTGAGTTTGTAAAGAATCGATTGAAAGGCTTTTCGCTGACGGAGGGTGATGGAGTTTCCGCCAAGCAGGACGGCCCTTTCGGCGTCCACCTTCAGGCGGCCGTAGAGTG
>JACZWF010000112.1 GCA_022572285.1 Nitrososphaerota archaeon
TCAGAGAAGGAAACCTTGTTGTAATAGATCAAGATTTCAAGATTTTGTCTTGCCTTCGGAAGCTCAAGGTGAGACATAGAGAGATTTCCCCCGGCAACAAATACTCCCTTCCTCCAACCCGTGGAAAGAGTCTTCTCGACCTAGATAGATCGTCTCTCGATCGTTTGTTAGAAACTGACCTACAAGCTTCCAAATGGATTGGACGAACATTCTCTCTCTCTCGTAAATATACGGAAGAAATACTATCACAGGCAGCTATTCCACCTGATGCCGTTGGATCATCCATGAATCAGGAGAACCTGGACCGGATCTTCTCCGCTGCCGAAGTTCTGCGTAGAAGTATTCTGGCACCTGACTCCCCCGTGTGGATCCTATCGGATGGTAGTCCCAGAGATGTAATACCCACGAGATTTCGAACTCTGGAATCATGGGCATTGGTGCAATCACCGTCTCTCATGACGGCAATCGACGAGGTCTTTACCCATGAGTTAAAACACGGAACCGAGAATCGGGAGGACGACCCACTCAGACAGAAGATCAAGGTGCTCGAAAAATCGATAGAAAGACAGGACCAGTCAAGAGAGGATGCGATTCAAATCGCCGCAACATTAAGACATCTTGCTGGACTTATTCAAGGTCGATCGGGAAGTATAGAGGATATATTGAAAGATTCTAAGACCAAGTATAGCATATCAAAGGCAGGCGGCATCACAATTTCTGTGCAAGCGAGTGAATTCGAAACGGAAAGCGGAATTTCTCCCATGAAGCTTGCTTCAACCTTATTCAACAGAGCAAAGGAGAACGAGCTAAAAGAAAAAGCAATTCTGGACGCTCGTCTTCGTCTTCAGGGTGATCTTGAGAAAATAAGAACGAATGCATCTCTGTCCGCTCAGAAAAGAAAGACTCTCGTTAATCGGGCTACCCCACTCTGGTTCGAGAGGTATAGATGGTTCAAAACTTCCGATGGACTCCTGAGCATAGGCGGAAGGGACGCGCATTCGAACAGTGCGATAATTCGTAAGCACACAAAACCGGGGGATGTGGTCTTTCATGCAGAGATAGTAGGCTCTCCATTCTTCGTCCTTAAAGGAATTGGGGAGGTCGAAGAAGGAAATTCCTTTGCTGAAGTAGCCCAAGCTGCCTTCTCCTTCAGTCGAGCATGGAGAGAAGGAGTTGCTGGCGACGCCTACTGGGTCCGACCGGAACAGGTTAAGACCCAGGCACCTAGTGGCATGTATCTATCCAGAGGGAGCTTCCTAATCGAAGGGAAGAAGAATTTCGTTAGAGGATTAGTTCCAGAAATCGCCATCGGTGCATGCAGACTCGACAATAATCGTTTTGGGCTCATGGGCGGCCCCAAGGAAGCGGTTCGCAAGAATTCCGTGGTCTACCTAGTTCTCAGATCAGAGAGGAGTAAAGCATCAGACACAGCAAAGAAGGTGAAGAATGAGATTCTCGGCCTCCTCAATTGGAACATGGAGGTTATGGATGTCTACAAGTCCATGAGCCTTGATGAGTACGTTCGAGTCTTGCCTGCTGGGGGAGGAAGGATAGTGATGAAGGCTGCAGGTGAGAAGAGAGAAGAAAAACTGATCTGAACTAAAAACAATCATGCGGTCAACTAGGAGATATCTTTGAAGGATGATATTAGAATAGTAAACGCAAGAATGTGGGACGGCTTCTCCCTAGTGAACCTGGGGTTCACCCTGAAGGGGGGTCGAATTGCAAGGATCGCCGCCGATTCGCATCTGCCTGAAGCAGAGAGGACGTTTGATGCTATGGGGATGGCAGTCTTTCCGGGCTTTATCGATTCACATGTCCATCTACGAGATTTCGGCGATTCGCACAAGGAAGATTTTCTATCTGGGACCGGGGCAGCAGTTGCCGGGGGGTTCACCACGGTGTTAGATATGCCTAACACATCGCCTCCGGTTACCACAGCGCCAGTGCTAGTTGAACGAAAACAAAAGGCAAGAGGAATGATACTATCGAACGTCGGTTTCTACTCCTCCCCGGCTACAATCGATGATGTCGGAGCACTGAGTGGAGCCGGCTCCATAGCATTCAAAGTTTACTTAGCGAGTAGGTTGGAAGGGACAATCGATTATTCCAACATGGCGCAGTTGAAGAACCTGATGTCAAGGATCAGGAGCGAAAAGGGCCTTCTAGTAATACATGCGGAAGATGCCACATTTTTTCTTAAAAAGGAAAATGCTGGAATCGATTATCGTCCCGTGAAGGCCGAAACCGTGGCAATCGACAAGGTTATCGAAGCTGCCAATAGAACAAGGTGCTCAGTGCATATCGCTCATATTTCTACAATGCGTGGTCTGAGAAAAGTTACAATGGCTAAGATGGATGGAACTGATATTTCTTGTGAATCGTCCCCACATCATTCGTTGCTAGACCAAGAGAATACCTCGATGTCATCATTAACCTGTTGCGTCCCTCCTCTACGGAGTAGGTCAGATCGAGAGGCCGTTTTTGCGGGAATTGTGAATGGGTCCGTTGAAATGATCGCTTCAGATCACGCGCCACATTCACTAGAAGAAAAGCAAAATGAGATGGTGCCAGGATTCCCAGGACTTGAGGTCACACTCCCACTCATGTTAGATATGGTATCAAAAGGTGCGCTTACATTGAAGCGACTATGCGAATTGATGATTTCATACCCATGTGCAAGATTCAACCTTAAAGACCGAGGGGAGATTAGGGAGGGATATTGGGGAGACTTCACAATCGTAAACCTGAAAAAGAAGAACAGGATTAGAGCTGATAAATTCCATTCCAAGGCGAAGTATTCACCGTTCGATGGGAGAGATGTAACGGGTTCTGTTTATGCTACTTTCGTGAAGGGAAGGACAGCATTCCTGGAGAACAGCTTGGTTGGGACTCCTGGCATGGGTGAAGTGCTCGAAGGAAACGCGATTCCAAGTTGACGGTATGCTGGGTAGCTTGGCTCGCAAGCTACGCATTTTTGGATTTGACACCGCATACCAATCCGATTCTAGTGATAACGAACTTCTGAAGACGAGCAAAAGGGACCGGAGAGTCCTAGTCACTTCTGACAGGGAGCTCTATGAAAGAGCCCGAAAACACGAGATCGAATCAATCCTCATTACTAGCACAATCGATGAGGCCAGCATGCTTTTCATTTTCAAAAGTCTGAATTTGGAATACACGGAACCTACCCCTTTTTTTTCACGCTGTTCTCGGTGTAACGGGTTGCTCGAGAGGGATGGTCACGAGCAGATGACGGGTGCCTCTGAGCGAACGAGAAATCCAAAAATAATCTTCAGATGCGTAAACTGTCAAAAGACGTACTGGGAGGGCAGTCACTGGAGGAAGCTCAGAAAGACCGCAGAGATTATAAGATTAGGACTAAATGATAAAACAGCAAATCGTTAATGGAAATCAGCGACGAAATCGGTAAGTATCTTGTCACTATGGCTAAGAGGGCGATAATGGAGCGGGTGGCAAATCGCTGCGTACTCGCAGCTCCACCTAATGTCCCTGACCAGGCGATGACCAATACAGATGTCTTTGCAAGCACCAGAAATCATCATGATTCCAGAGGAATTCATGGTTGTGTGTGTCTTCCCTCCCCCGAGCGACCATCAATAGATTCCATATTGGAGTCTGCAATTTCTGCAGCGATTAGAGATCCTCGTTTCCTCCTCATAGAATCGAGGGAGCTCGAAACGACACGGATCGGGGTGTGCGCCCCTACAATGTCGGGCCTCATCGGTATGGAAGATCGGTTGTGTACCCCGGACACAATCAGGGTCGGCAGAGACAGCGTTATCGTTCGTTGCTCCTCCGGGAGTGGTCTGCCTCTACCACACCTAGCTCCAGGACAGGGATTCGACTCGAATGAGTCTATGTGACAAGCCGCAATGAAAGCAGGAGGTCCTCCTAGTGTTTGGCTCCAGCCGGAGACTGAGGTTTACAAATTCGAAGCCTTAGTTTTCGAGGAATCAGAGCCCGGTGGAGTCGTGAGGCGAACTCGGGTGTGACTAGACCACTTGTCTGATCTCGTCTATATGCCGACCTTCGGGTCAGGACTTGGGCACGCAACTCGTATGGCTAGTGTAGCCAATGGTCTAAAGAGCAAAGGGCTCAGTGTTCATTTTTCTTCTTTCAAGGAGGGATTGGATTACCTCACCCAGAGTGGATATCCATGTGATAGTGTTTCGCCCATAGATGTTGCGTGGAGTGCGGAGGGACATCCTTCGGTCGGGCTGACATTGCAGAGAATGCCTAAGATGTTTGCTAGGTTCTCAAAACATGTCAAGCTGGAAGCACAGAGAATCCTCAAATTAAGGCCCAAGGTAATTTTCAGTGATTCACGACTTTCCCCGATTATCGCGGCTACCCTTCTGGGCCTCCCTTCATTAAGCCTATTGAATCAAATCCGAGTTCTTCTTCCAAAACATGGGATCTTTCGACTCGCCGAACAAGCCGGCGCAGAGATCTTCGGGCAGCTGTGGGGATTATCAAGAGAGATTCTTATTCCTGATCTTTCTCCGCCTTATACCATTGCTTCTAAGAATGTTGGGAGAATCAGTTCGGTCGGAAACAAGATGCGCTACGTTGGATACATCTCTTCAAATCGTTCTTCGGAATCAGATAAGATAGCCAAAATAAGAAAAAGCCTCGAGATCGATGGGAGGAAGCAAGTATTTTTTGCTCAGATAAGTGGACCTTCGGGAACTAAGGAGAGATTAATTGCTGAGATATCAAGAGCAGTTAGTGAACGATTTGTTCTCATTATTTCAGGTGGTATGCCTGGAGGACTTACAGAGCCCGTGAGGATTGGAAATTCCTGGTTTTTCGAGTGGTGTCCGATCAGAGATGAACTATTCGAAATTGCCGATTATGCTTTGATACGTGGGGGCCACTCCACCATCACCAAGTCGATCTCGTTGGGTAAGCCCATGCTGGTACTCCCAATTCCAAATCATACTGAGCAAATTGGTAATGCAGAACGAGTGGAGGAATTGGGTCTCGGTATTTATTTGAGATCGAATGACATTTCCGGAAAAAAGCTGATCGAATCGATGGAAATGATAGCCTCTAACGATTCATACAAATCCAAGGTAGATCATCTAAAGAAGATCTCCTCAGAGTATGACGCGGTCGCTACTTGTGTAGAGAAGATATCTGAAGCATATGAAAAGTGAGCTCACAGACTTTTATTCCTCTTCTCTTATGAGAAAAGCACTTGCAGACTACTGAGAAAACCTTCACCATTGAAGAAGCGTTTCGATCGCCTCCTCTAGTGCTCGTCAACCTC
>JACZWF010000113.1 GCA_022572285.1 Nitrososphaerota archaeon
GCCTCTATCGTGAGTCCTTCGTCTGACGCTTGCAAAATAATTCGGGCTTTCTACTTTCTGACATTAAAGGTGAACTGATTCAAAATCTGGACCCAGAATTCAGTTTCCAAAGATGGTGTCACTTCGTTCAGACTAATTTGGAATAGCAACGTTCATGTGTTTGATACACCTATTGATATGCAAGTTTCTAATTTCGCTTTCCCGGAGAGAAGGGTGATTTCTAATCATCTTCCTAGGGCTATAGAGATCTAACTTGACTAGCCAGATCTCCTATCCATATCAAGATCGGCATGACCGATTGGTCACTGGCCACGGTGTGTTCGACGAAATCATGGATATCACCTTTGGTTCCACCATCCTTTCGTTGGATGAGACCTTTTCTGAAGGACGTGATTTTCTTTCGGTGCTACTCCAGGGTATTAGTGATATCCCGGTTTACGAGGTCGCAAAAAAACCCGTCCTTCGAAACTTCCAGACTCTCCCCCTAGACGAACAGCAGAATGAAATTATCATCGAAGGAATGCCCCCTACATCAGTTGGTGAAGCAGTTGAGAAAAAACGACAGGAGGGGAAGGCGATCTTCATCCACACATATCTTCCTGATCTCTTAATACGCTACGGGGGGGATAATGTTCTAAAGATTATTGAGAGGTGGAAGAGCAGTATCCAAGAACATAACACAATAGAGTTTTTCCTACTCCCTCGAAAAGTTTTCGCCGAGGCTGAAGGTAAAATATTCTCACTCGTCGATGGTGTAATTGACTTTAAGATCGTGAGCTCCGCGGACTCGTATCTACATGTATTTACCCCGATGCGATCATGCAAGACCGAGTTCAACATGTCAAGGTTTGAGTATTCCATCGAGGAGAACAAACTCCTAATAAAATTCAGAGGAAGGTTCAGCGATCACGTTTCTACCAACAAGGAAGAGATCCAAGCTCTCATGAAGTTTATCTCTGAGAACAGTCAAAGTCTCTATGTAAAGCAGGGTCACATACAACCGAATCTTCCGGTTCAGGAAAGGCTCCTCCTCTCTCAGGTTCTGGATCACAGGGTATCTGACTCATTGACGTTATTATTTGACCGGTCAGAGAGTCTATTGAAGAAGCTGGCGGAATGGAATAGCGATGGCTTCATTGAATTCCTTAAGATGGAAGCGAAGAAAGAGGAACCAATTAAAACTAAGCTAGGGCTAAAATCCCGAATTGCTCTGACTATCCCGTCTTGGATGTCAACACGACTAATAATGTGGGGAGGCTTAAGCTCCTACCGAGTACCAGCCCAGGCATACCTCATGAGGAGAAAAGGAGATGAAGCATTTTACTCAGCCTTCTTCCCTCCCTCAGATAAAGGTCACCAGGAAGTGACTCTAGAGAGGATAGAAGAATTTCTTCAAGACATCGCTACCCGAAGAGTGACAGAGGACGTGATAAGACGCCTAGGGGAAGATCCCCGAAACCTCCTCGACATCAAATACGTCCCAAAGATCATTGGCTTAATGTTATCATCAGGTTATGGTGTCAAGCCCAGAGTTAGTAAAGTAAATGCTGATCTATACCAGATCGACGTGTCAGATTGCCCTATTTGCTATGAATCACGAAGTGACAAACCAGTCTGTCAATCCCTCACTGGTGCGATAACAGGTAACGCCTCCGTTTGCTTCAAGAGGAAGGTCAATACCGAGGAAACAAACTGTATCGCGAAGGGTGACGACAGATGTACCTTTCTCTTAAGATTACAGTGAACCCTTTTGAACACCCCAGGTGCCCTGAGCGTCTACTACAATGCCCTTGATACATCGTTTAGCGAGATTGCTGAGAGCTCGGGCTTATTTGGCACGTATGTTAGGAAGGCTCTTCAACGAAGTGGAAAGAGAATTAGACCTATCTTCGCTCTGCTTTCCTGTGAAGCTATATGTGGAGATTTTTCCCGCGCGATCCCTCTCGCTGTTTCGTATGAATTGGCCCATAACGCCTCCCTTATTCAAGATGACATCATGGATCGATCTCCTAAACGACGGTATGGGAAATCTGTCTACTCAGAATTCGGCCTAAATACGGCAATCTTGACTAGCGACGCGCTCATCTTCGAGATATTCACCCAGTTAGTGCGGCTCAAGAAAACTGGTATCTCCAAGGATCGTCTCTATATGCTACTTGAGATTATAGGACAATCTGCCAAGGACACCGCAATAGGGGAGTTCATAGATAATGAAATGGGCGGCGATGGTTTTGGGAGTGAGAAAAAATACTTGGAAATGGTGAAAAACAAGACCGGGGCGCTTATTGCAGCCTCCGCCGCGTGTGGAGGTATTGTAGGTGGTAGCACCAAGAGAGAGACGGAAATTCTCTACAGATTCGGCCAGAATGCAGGCATCGCCTATCAAATCAATGATGATATTATCGACCTAGTATCAGAAGAAGATATAATAGGCAAAACGGTTTTTAGCGACGTAAGGAATAGAAAGAAGAATATTGTTCTGATTCACGCACTCCAAAACGGATCGCCAGAAGAGCAGACATTCCTTCGAGGATTATTCGGCAAGAGCTGGTTTCTGGAGGAAGAAGTTGCCAGAGGAAGAGAGATCTTGAATAGGGTCGGATCCATCGATCATGCGAAGCGTCTAGCCCTCCAGGTTGTTGAGGAGGGGAAGAAAGAGCTTTTGAAGCTCAGGAATACTCCTAGTCGACAAAAGCTAATAGACTTTTGGTACTCGCTCAGTAGGTTTGCCTCTGACAGTGAGGGTCCGATAGTAAACTCAACAGAGATGCTGATGAACAACTCTAGTCTAGATGAGATAAATGAGCTTCGAGTCTTCTGAGCTAGTTTCCCGACAATTAACAAACCGAACCAAATCCACGTATCACCATCTTCACTGGAATAGAATGCCACCTTGAGTCTACCCCCTTCGCTGAATTTGGGCTGACGGCGGTGTTGATTAGACTAGATCCTTTGCTGACAATTGCCACGCGGCAACTAGAATTGTAGTAGGATTCTGGGAACTACTTCCAAGAGGAAGGTAGTGAAGAAATTAGTGCGTTCGAATGTACGTTCGGCGGCAGAACTCGAACTAGCGCGTCAGAATCAGAATCAAGATTAGATTATCTCCTTCACACAGGTGTTTCGCGCGATACCGGTTTCTGAATTAGAAACTATAGCAAGGGGCAGCTTACTTCTAGAGTAAGGACGTACCATCCTCCACAGAACGATAAATATCGAGTATACGGCAATAGCGTCGATGAACGATAAGACCACTGGAACCCTTCTTCTGGTAGGTGCTATAGGAATACTGGCAATTTATTCGCGCGCGCTTTCGGGTGAGCTTCCTCTTTCTTTTTCCACTAAGGGGACCTAACTTGTACAAGCTTCCTTCCGACAATCTTTTGTCGAATCTTAATAATTACAAACTCCGCCGGCTTGAGAGGGGCAAACCCCACATGAAAATTCAAGGCACCCTCGTTGACGTCCTCCTGAGTGGTTGTTTGCCGATCACACTTTACGAAAAAAGCTTCGTTGGGTGTGGCTCCTTGAAAGGCTCCGTCTCGAAATAACTTCATCAGAAAGCCCCCCACATTGAGTCTTACCTTGCCCCACAATGGCTCGGCATTGGGCTCGAATACAACCCAATGAGTACCCCGCTCGATGCTCTTTTCTATGAACAAGGCCAGACGACGGACAGAGAGATACTTCCACTCTGAAGATTGATGATCGTCCCCCTCAAGTGTCCGAGAACCCCAGATGACGAAGCCTTGCTGAGGCAAGTTCCTAAGGCAGTTGACACCTAAGGAATTGATGATTCCTTTATGTCTGCTAGCCAACTTAACCTCCAGACCAGTAATCCCCTTGAGATGAGCTTCTGTTCCGGCAGGAACTTTCCAGACCCCTCTGCCATGCTCCACCCGAGCAATGACTCCAGCCACAGCGCCCGTTGGTCCAAGGTAGTTTGCTCTTCCTCTTCTATTAGTGCGTACTCTAGGGTAGAAAACCGCACAATTGTCTGTTGCCACCGTACTTCGTAGGTCATCAACTTTTTGTCTGGTGATCGTCGGACGGCCTTTGCGTGTCCAGTCCCTCGGAGGATCCATGAGAAGTACAGCTCCTCTTTGCTTGCAATATTTGCTGGCTGATTTCCATGCCTCCTGCAAATTCACATCCCTGTCTGCGGGCAAGACCATTAGGTTGAAGAGCTTAACTGTGTCTAAAGCATGGAGCCCTCTTGGAGGAACCTCTATCCCAGTGTAACTATCAGCTGTGATGGATTCCTCTAATCTGACCACAAAGCACTCGCGTCCTCCATTGTCAAAAAACATCTTGAGGCTTCGGGCCAGCTCGCTTCTGGGATGAGGCCCGCCGAATCGGCGTACAGCGCCTCGAATTGACTTACATTTAATTGCCCGATTGAAAGGCCCCTTTGAAGCTCGTCCTATGAACGCTGTGATTGAAGAAGAAACACCAACAATTTTATGACCCTCGGCCGGAAGTTCTGCGACGTAAACTCCAGGATGTGTAACTTGGGGAGTCATGTTACTGCTTCATTAGCTCCGATAATAATGAATTACACTTCTATTTATCGACTAACTGATGCACTTCTTTGTTACCTTCGTATGGTTATGCATATTAGGATCGTGAAACGTAAAACGAAATGAAATGGAGCCCTGGAAAGAAGAGCTTCTTAAGATCCTCAGGCTCTCCGTCGAACATGCCAGTGCCATAGCTAAAAGGTACTATAGTGCCAGGCCTATGTCATTAGATGAGTTGCTGGAACATCTCGAGAGGGTGAAGATTACCAGCATAGCTACCGTGAAGCCGTCTGGGGCTCCTCATATTGTACCCGTATCATTTGTCCAGCTTTATGGAAAAATTTACATAAATACAAGCAAGAAATCTATCCGATACAGGAATATTCTTCACCAGAAGCGAGTATGTCTTACCTTTATTGATGGATCAAGAGTTGGCATACTTGAAGGTGTAGCCAAGATTGCGGGCGAAACAAGCAAATTTTCCGCTGGTCCAGTGGATCAAGCGTTTATAGGGAAATATGACAAGGCTAGAAGGGTCACATCCAACTCGGTCATGGTCGAGATAATGCCAACTAAGATCTTTACCTATAAGGGTGCAGGTTGATGGTTCTGAGAACTACTCGACATCGATCTCGGCAAGTCTTCTAACGTTTGGTCTTTGCTAGTATTCTTGTAAGAATGATAATCCGTGCGGGCGCGCTTGTAACACCCTAGCTTTTCCTCAGTCTAGTGGGATTAGAGTCGAGATGAAAGCCGCGTTCT
>JACZWF010000114.1 GCA_022572285.1 Nitrososphaerota archaeon
GAGAGTAGGTGAAGAAGCTCTTGTAATCGCTTGCAAAAAACTTGTAACCATATACCATGAGAAATGGAAGGAGGCCGATGAGCTTCTTGGAATTTCGCTAGACCAAGAGAAGGCCTACTGGACACACAAGGACGAATATATTGAGCGGGAGTGGAAGTACCTCGAAATAGCCTGGAAGAGAGGCATCCTCAAGGAGGGAAATGGGGTTGTGGCATACTGTCCAAATTGCCAGACCTCCCTCAGTCATTCAGAGGTAGCTCAGGGTTACGAAAAGGTCCATGATCCTTCCCTCTACTTCAAGGTGAAGTTACTCGAAGAGACAGAGTCTTATCTTATTGTTTGGACTACGATGCCTTTTACGATTGTTACCGATATGATGATCGGTGTAAATCCCATAGCAAACTACTGTTACATTAGAAAGGACGATGGGGAAAACTGGATAATAGGAGAGGAGATGGTTCCCCAAATCATGAAAATGCTCCGAATAGGGGAGTACTCTATAGATCGTGTTGTCACTGGGTCGACATTAGACGGAAAACGATACATACATCCTCTTGCTAAGAAACACATCCCCGCTCTTCAAGAATTGGCCGAAAAGGGCCAGGCGCACATTGTTGTTGCTGAGGATTTCGTAGATACCAGTACAGGGACTGGAATTGTTCACCTCGCCCCTGCGAACGGAGAGATCGACTTTGAGGTAGGTAAACGCAGGCACCTTCCAATTTTTAATCCGATCGATGGCTTAGTAAGGTTTACGTCTGAAGCCGGTATTTTTCAAGGACTGTTCGTAAGGGACGCCGATGCATTAGTTTCGGAGCTCTTGGAAAAAGAAGGAATGTTGGTGAAACTCGGCAGCATTTTTCATGAGTATCCGCTTTGCTGGAGATCTGGCCACAGGCTTTGTTGGATAACTCGAAGAGAGTATTTCTATTGGGTCGACAGACTAGGTCATGACGCAGTTGAGGCTGCTGAGAAAGCTGAGTACTATTACGATGCATCTCGACATAGATTCCTAGAGATTGTAAAGGAGAAGGTCCCATGGTGTATTTCGAGAGATAGAGTTTGGGGGACCCCGTTGCCAATATGGCATTGTAGCTCATGCGATGAAAGATTTGGGGTGTTTAGTAGGAAAGAGATTGTAGAAAACGCACTTTCTCTGCCCGACGGAGATGACTTTGAACTTCATAAGCCATGGATTGATAGGATAATTCTAAGGTGTCCCAAGTGCGGAAATAAGAGCAAGAGAGAATCATTTGTCCTTGATACTTGGCATAATAGCGGCGCCGCCCCGTACGCAGCCTTCTCTAATTCAGAGTACCAGAATCTTTTTCCGGTCGCATTTCTTACTGAGGGGATAGATCAGACTAGAGGATGGGCTTATACTCTCTTGGTAACAAACGTGATACTGACTGCCAAAGCTCAAGCTCCGTTCAGATCTTTTCTATTCCAAGGTCATGTATTGGACAAGAATGGAAATAAGATGAGCAAAAAGGAAGGAAATATCGTCGAGGGAATTCCAGTTCTTCGAAAGCACCCCGTCGATCTATCTCGATTCTACTTGATGAGAAAATCCTCGCCCGCTGAGAGTCTGAGTTTTAGCTTCGATGAAATGCGTGGCCGTCCTTTCCAGGTGTTGAGCACGTTATATCATTTACACAAGTACCTTCAACAAAATAGCGAATACGATCACTTTGATCGAGATCGTCATACTATCTCGTGGGCCACGGAGAAAAACCTGTTAAAGTCCCACGAAAATTGGTTGCTTTCCAAGCTACAGGAGCTCATAGAGTTAGTTTCAACAGGATATGAGAGTGGTCGATACAACGACTCCGCTCTTTTATTAGAGTCTTTTATAATCGAAAAACTGAGTCAGTTATACGTCCCCTTGACTCGGGGAGAGATATGGAGTGATGAAAAGGACTCACTCGAGAGACGGTTAGCGATCTATGCGGTTCTTTTCATTTCATTGGAGAAAGTCGACATCCTCATGCATCCCATCTCCCCGTTCCTTACAGAGTATCTTTTTCTGAAGCTTGTCGGGAGCAAGTCCATTCTATTGCATACTTGGCCCACGCCAGATCGAAAGCTTAGGAATTCAGAGCTGGAGCATGACCAAGAGGTGATTGAAACTCTGGTATCCATATCGAATGCCGCCAGAAACAAAGCCCATCTGAAGAGGCGCTGGCCCCTGAGGAAAGCAACATTTCTCCTAGATGCCACTACCTTAGAAAGGGCGAAACGGCAATTGGGCCAACTAAGAGAGAGAATCAATGTGAAGGAGCTGACTCTAACAACAAGGATTGAAGAGATCAACTTGATGGTTAAGGCAACATTGCGAATGAAACAAGTATTCGACCTATTAGGAAATTTGGGACTGAAATCAAGCCACGGTAACCTAAGGGAAAAGTTCGGGATAATGACCGGTCTTGAGATCCTGAACGCCGTCAACCAGAACGGCTCGGTGGAATTTATCTTAGACTCTCATAAGATTAAGCTCACTAGAGATGAGATTGATTTTGAGTTCTATTCGGATTCGGGTTATGCGGTTTCCGAGAGATCCGGAATTGTGGCAGCAGTAGAGACTCATAGGGATACTGAATTAGTTGCCGAAGGGTTGGTTCGAGATCTGGCCCGACGCCTCCAAAGCCTAAGAAAGGCTTTGGGTCTTAATCCAACGGAGATACGTGAGGCGGCATATATTACTGGTCTCGACCCCGATGCGAAAGAACTCATCTTGCCGAAAAGCACGGAGTTAGGATACCTGGTACGTGTAAAGACCGTTGACCTGACCGGTACGCTTGACCCGGGTATGAAATGGTATGATGCGGATATTGATGGAAAACCAATCAAGATTTCTATCAAATGAACCTAGATGTAATTCATTCTATCTCATCTCAGGACGATTCTACTCAGAATCTCTGTATTTACCATCCAGCCGGCAGAATAGTCGGAATGAGCAGAAGATCGTCTGTTTCAGACTTGCCTTAGAACCGAAGGGTCGAGAAAGTAGATTTCACATTTTCTAAGAGGCTATAACTTGAGCCTCCTCCAGCACTACGTTCAATCTGGGCTACTTTCTTCCTACTACTCATTGCCTCGTCCTCTGTATCTGACTCTCAAAGATTGGAGATAAGTGTAATATCTCTTCCTGTCCGATCCTAATCTGTGTATTCTGGGTCCATGCGAAGAATTCAATGCACATATTGACGAATGCCGTCATACTTTGGACCTCTGGAGCATTCCCATGCCTCTTCACAAAGTAATCGAATAGAATTTCACACTTGGGATTGATTTCTACAACCCTCCTAGTTCCAGTCCCCGTAAGGGTAATCTTCCTCTCATATGGATTGTCACCAACTCCAGCAACCTTGTCGACATCTTGCCTGATTAATTTCAGACCCTTCTGTTGCTTGGCTAGTTGCTCTGCAAATGGTGTTGGGAGGAAGGTGATGAATCCATCTTTAGTACCGTCTGGAACTCTGACTCTTGTTTGTCCTTCTGGAACTTCACCGTCATCATCTTCTTCTTGATCATCCGTAACTTCAGTGGTTTCAGCAGGAGGGGGGGCTTGTGCCTCCTGCCTCAAATCGAGAGTGCTCGTTTTGGTTGTGGTTGGGCTTTTCGTCTGCTTGCTTCCGCTTCTACCTGCCCGCTCCACATTCTTGAGCCTTGTATCAAATGCACCGAGCCCGTTCTTCAGTTGCAATTGCAGAGATTTCATACTAGTTGAAATTTGCTCACTTATGCCTGAAAGGTCTGGATTCTCTTGACCACCTCCTGGGATTTCGCTAATTTCCTTTTTCTCTCCTGTATCACTTACCTTGCTCTCGTTTCCAATGGTTATGTCAGGCCCGGGATCGAGGAAGGGCTGGCCACTAATCCGACTGACCGGTTTCCCCTGCGCCCTTAAGATTGTAGCCTGCCTCACTCTGGACGCACTAATCTTCTCAGTCTTGGGAACAAGTCCCTTTGCTACAGCCTTCTTCCATTCATCCTTGACTGTACTTGCACCAAGATTGGCCTCGGCCATAATATTGACTATAGATCGTTCGCCAGCCATCATCATCCTGAGAGCCTTAGTGCGCGCGCGCTAAACGCAGGAAACAGAACCATAAGTATTCGCATGAAAGCACACTGGCAGGGCCAGACGCGACCAGGATAGCCATTGGAACTCTAAAGGTGGGATCACTATGGGGGCGCACCCCCTCTTGCCAGTCTCTGTAGGCGTATTGATGTTCGTTCATGAAACCGCTTGCTAGTGGAGGAGAGTTCGAAGGTCTTCATTTTTAATCATGGTCGGTAGCCAATCAATTAGGCCAACCTTTTTCTCGGTCTTGCCTTCAAGAATAGAGATAATGATCTGGGCAACTTCCGCCGGAGTTGTCTCGGAGGTATCTATTTCAGATATCTTAGGCATTTCTAAGGATTGCAAGACCTCTGAGGATATAACGCCAATAGCCTCGGCAACAACGTTCTCCCTTATCTTGTTCTCGGGATATCCGCGATTTCGATATCTGTCCAACAGACGTTCGGGAGAGCATCTTAGCACGATGACGATATCAAGATCTATTACGGAGAGAACACTAGGTAAAAGGTGGCCCGATACAATCGCACCTCCCTCTATACTAATCATGTAGTCTCGTAGTTCTTTAGCAAGCAATACTGTGTTCACAATTGATTCGTTCTCATCTCCCGTTGCTGTTGCAGAATGGAGTTTCGCAAAAGAGTTAAGATCGATCAATTCAAAACCGAGTTTTCGTGAGACAAGTAAGCCTACGCTCTTTTTCCCCGTAGCGGGATTTCCGGTAATCCCTATCCGAGCGTGTTTTCCATACATCATCTCGCTGGCCCAAGACCTTTCAAACATCGTTAAAAATTAGCAGTGCTCCGGACGGGATTTGAGTATGGATTTCCGTGCTCTAATAATCATGTTTTCACGCTTAACTGGCCAATGGATTAAGCCTCGGTCGGGCTTTGAACCTCAAGGATAGAAGCTCCAGCTGGGATGCGAACCCAGATTTCTGGGTCCCAATAGCTAGATCAGTTCGGGACTAGCTCTTTAATTTGGAGAAAAAGCCTTAATCACCTCTCCCTGGCTTTTTTCTGATGCTTTATTCAATTCTTCAAGTATTTGTCCTGTTATAGGATCTACAACATTTCTTAATGGCCTCTTCCCAGCTTCCATGTCCACCAACTTCTTAACTGCATCAGCAATTAATTGAGGTTTTGGTGCATCCGGATTCTTGAACATCTCCCCGAAACGTT